>JANOAP010000433.1:0-11157 GCA_031411175.1 Rhodoferax sp.
CAAACATCCCCTCCATCTCGCGCCGCACTTTGTACGCATCGGTGCTGGTGTCCATGGCCACGTCAGCCCAGCTCAGGCTCTGGCCCTTCTTCACCGCACGCACCACTTTCACCTGGTGCGCCAGGCCCAAGGGAAGCCCGCCGAGTTGCACCGATGTCTCGGCAGGCAGCAGCTTGCCCCACACCGTGTAGCCGCCTTCGCCGTCCAGCATGTCGCCCGGTTTCAAGTCCTTCTTGGCCGTGGCCACCACGTCGGCATTCCAGCAGGTAGCAACCCCCGTGGGCTCTCCACGCAGCGCCACCGATGCCACCGACACCCCCACTTCCAGCCCGATCAAATGCCAGCGTTTGTACAGCGTGAAATAACGCCCACTGGGGTCGGTGTGGGCGTTGTATTCTTCAAAGCAGTTCTTGATGTAATCGGTCTCGGCCTCCACCGTCACCCACACGCCCATGCGAATGTCGTAAGGGATCTTGCGGCCATTGGCTTCCAGGGACGAGATCACCTCCACCATGCCCTTGCGTTCCAGCACGCCGCCTTCAGAAATAGGCCGTGTCACATACGGAATGTCTTCCACGCTGGCTGGCGGGTACAGCAGGCCGTTGCTCGGCACGGTCAGGCCCGTGGCGTTGGCCACGGCGGTGCTTTCAATCGACGGCTTGGAGCCATCCAGAAAGCTGTTGAACATCTTTGGGTTGAGCCCGCCGCGCACGGCCTGCTCGGGGGTCAGGCCATAGTTGCCCCACACCGTGTCGGGCGTGGACTCGCAAAAATGCGGCAGCCACTTGTGGCCCCGGCCCGCCGCCACCACCGGGAAACCGCAGGTGCGCGCCCAGTCCACCAGATCACAAATCAGCGCGGGCTGGTCGCCAAAAGCCAGTGAATACACCACCCCCGCCTGCGCTGCCTTGCGCGCCAGCAACGGGCCGCAAAACGCATCGGCCTCCACCGTCACGTTGACCACGTGTTTGCCGTGCGCAAAGGCTTGCAGGCAGTGCTCCACCGCTGCAATCGGGTTGCCGGTGCACTCCACAATGATGTCGATCTGCGGATGGGTGACCACGGCGTTCCAGTCGTCAGTGATCCAGGTCGCTCCTGTTTTAATAGCTATTTGTGCTGACTCCGCTTGCGTCAGAGCCGGATCCCACCCCACGCGGGCAAGGTTGGCACGGGCTGCGTCGGGTGACAGGTCGGCAATGGCCACCAGGTGCACACCGGGCGTGCGCGGGATTTGCGCCAAGTACATGGAGCCGAATTTGCCGGCACCGATGAGGCCGATGCGCACCGGTTTGTTGTCGGCCGCGCGTTGCTGGAGTTTGGTGTAAAGATTCATGCGAATGTTGCCCCCACGCTTGCCACTGCGTGTGCTGCGCTGCCCCCCGAGGGGTCCCTCGCGCCTTGGGACGGCCCGGCGCCGCTCACGCTGTCTCCACTTCAGAGATCAGGGTTTCCATCGAGGTTTGCATGGCGGTGGCAGGTACACCGTCTTTCCACGGCAGGTCCACCGGGTAATCTTTCAGCAGGCAGTCATCCGGCAGGCAGCTGATGGGCGTGAAGTCGCGGTGCGCGATGTATTCGGGGCGTTTGTGGCGGCGAATGTGGTTGCTGACGGCGCACAGGCTCAGGTACACCGCCACGCGGTTAAAGGGTGACAGGTTGCTGCCGGAGGCGTGTACCAGGCAGGAGTGAAACAGAATCATCGAACCGGCCGGGCCTTTGGGGCTGACGATGCCGCCATTTTTGCCACCGCCACGTTGCACCAGCTGGCGGATCAAATCATTGTCCACCGTCCACAGCGGGTAGCTGGTGGTGGTGAGGTCGTGCTTGGCATCCACCACACCTTTTTTATGGCTGCCGGGGATGAACATCAGCGGGCCGTTGTGCTCGTTGACGTCGTCCAGAAAAATCGCGATGTTCATGGCGCGCTCGGTGGGCATCATGTCGTCGTTGAGCCAGGTGCCGTAGTCCTGGTGCCACTGCCACACATCGCCTTCAAACGCCATCTTGCCGTTGATCTTGAACTGGTGCATGTAGAGCTGCTCACCCAGCAGGTCCTCCACCGGCTCGATCATGCGCGGGTGGCGCGCCAGCCGGGCAAACGGCTCACTGTACATATGGGCGGCAAAGTTGGTGCGCACTGCGTCCTTGCCTTTTTCGCGCACGTTGTAGTCTTCGCGGCGGTCATACAGCGCGGGCACGGCGTCCACCAATCTGGTGGTTTCTTCGGGGGTGAAGTGACCGGGGAAAAACAGGTAACCGTCGCGGTCAAACTGGGCACGTTGTTCGGGGGTGAGTTTCATGGGGCGTCTCCTGGGGGTTTAGTGGGGGCTTAAGGTTTGGTGCGGGCAGATGCCGGTGTCTGCGTATTCAATGCGCTGGTCAACCGGGCGGCCAGGTTGTGGGCAGCGTCTTCGCCGTGCTGGCGAATCAGCGCCTCGGCCAGGTCTTCGTTGCCTTGCGCAATCACGTCGGCAATGGCGGCGTGTTCATCCCAGATGGACTCGCGCATGGTGGAAACCTGCAGCACCGCCCCCATGGCGCGGCGAATGTGGTGCCAATGTAGTTGGGCGCTCTGGGCAATCAGCGGGTTGCCCGATGCCGCATAAATGGCGGCGTGAAAGGCCTCGTCAGCCGCCATCATGGCTTTCACGCTGGCGCCCCGTGTGGCCTTGCGCCCCTGGCTGATCAGCCGCGGGTCAATGACACAACGGGCACGTGCCGCCAGCCGCGCGGCCAGCGCATCCAGTGCACTGCGCACCTGGTAAATCTGCGCCAGCCCGGTCACGTCCAGCGGGGCCACCAGCACACCGCGGCCCGGTGCGTCCAGCACAAAACCGTCTTTTTTGAGCAGGCGCAGGGCCTGCAACACCGGCTGGCGCGACACCGCCAGTTGCGCGGCGATGTCCTCCTGCATGATACGCGCGCCGGGAGCCATGGAGCCGTCGCTGATGGCATCGAGCAGGCTGCGGTAGACCTGATCCACCAGGTCTGGGCTTGATTCGATTTTGATGAGCTGTGATGCCATGATTTGTACTCTGTATACAGAATACATCGCATGCGCGCATCCGGCGATACGGGTTTACCCGGCCATGCGAACGCGCATTCCATGCGGTTGAAGCCTTTGCGTGGTTGAATGCCGCAGTAGCCCCCTAACCCCAACCCCTCATCCCATGAAACTCACACTCGCCTATTGCCCCGTTGCCTGTTCTCTCGTGCCTTACATCCTGTTGACTGAAGCGGGGGCCGTGTTCGATACCTTGCCCGTCAACCTGTCCAGGAATGAAAACAACGGCCCTGACTATCTGCGCATCAACCCCAAAGGCAAGGTGCCCGCGCTCATCATCAATGGCGATGTGCTGACTGAGAACGTCGCGATCCAGGTCTGGATTGCCCGCCAGTTTCCGTCAGCCCGGCTGTTACCCGAAGACGCCATGGGCAACGTCAAGGCGATCTCGGTGATGGCGTGGTGCGCGGCGGGCATACACCCCAAACTCACGCAGCAGGCGCGGCCCGAGCGCTATTGCGATCTTCACGATTCTGCCGACAACGTCCGGGCGCACGGCTCACATTCGCTGTTCGAACTGTTGGCGATTGCCGATGAGATGCTGGCCGGACGGGAATGGTTTTTTGACCACTTCACCTGCGCAGATGCCTATTTCTATTGGTGCTTCCGGCGCAGCGCCATGTTCAAGCCCGATGTGTCGGGCTTCAAAAATTGCGTGGCCCACATGAAACGCATGGAATCACGTGCCAGCGTGCAAAAACTACTCGCCTATGAGGCACAGGTGCGAGCAGAATTTGCCAAAGCGCAATGAGTGGCAAGCCCCGGCTCGCCGGCTTCAGCGCAGGTTCAACGAATCCAGCCTGCGCGCATCACCATCAGGCCGCATCTTGATGGTGGTTTCATCTTCCCCTGAATGAAAACGCCGCGCCAGATCGGCCGGCTCAAAGTCCACCCCAATCGGGTTCTTCGCAAAGGCGGGGCTGTAGAAAAACTTGCCGGCCTCTTCAACCGTGTTGTAGTTGTCAACCTGCAGCTCGACCTGGTTGCCGTCCGGGTCGGCGTAATACATGGACGTCGTGGGGCCGTGGTTCATGCAGGTGACCGGGCGAATCCCCACCTTGTCCAGTCGTTCATAGGTCGCCACCAGGTCGCTTAGCGACGCATAGGTGAAAGCCATATGGTGCACGCCTGCCACACCCTCAGTCTGGGGCTTCAAGCCGGGGATGTTCAGCACGGCGATGCGGTGGTGCTCTTCGTCATACGTCAGGAAGGCCAGGTTGCCATCAGAAAACGCCGTCGTGGTGCCCAGTACCACCGTGTACCAGTTGACCAGCGCATCGAACTGCGATGAGCGCAGCACCACGTGCGCCAGGCGTGCGGGTGAGATGACTGCCTTGGCGGCAGCTTGCGGACGGGATTCAAGTACTTGATTCATGAAGAGTCTCCTTGTCGTGGGTTTGAATAGCAATGGTAGAAAGTGTAGAAACGGCTTGGGGCCATTGCCCGGTCGCCATGGCGAGCACATCGAAGTCCTGCGCGCTGGGCCAGGCGTCAGCCGCCCATGCAATATGCTGGTCGGGCCGGATCAGGGTCAGGCGGTGTTTGTAGAGCGCGCCCAGCGCCGGGTTGTCTGATGGCAATACCTTCAGCGGAACGCCCAGGCGGGCTGCATCGCGCACGGTGGCCTGAATGAAGGCCTCACCCGCATCGGGCAATACCAGCAGGGTGAACCCGGTGCCAAAGTGGTCGAACAGCGACGTTCCATCATGCAGCCAGGCATGTGGTGCCCGCCCGCCGGGCGCTGAGCTGGGCACATAGTTCAGGAAGTCCCGTGCTGCTGGTCTTGTATCGGCATCGCGCTGCACCACCGGTGAATCGCTGTAACAGTCACCCAGAATCGTCCCCAGTGTGTAGAACTCGGACAACTTCTCGGCATTGATGCGTTGGCCGGCCCGTGCACGGGCCTCAGCACCGGCCAGCGTGTCATCTTCCAGCCCCGGCTCATACAAAGCGTTGCTGAACCGCGCATGGTTGGACGCCGCTTCCTGCAAGACGTGCATGTGTACGGGACGCCGTTCGCGCTCGTAACTTTGCAGCAGTGTCTCGCCACCCCAGCCCTGCAACACAGCGGCCAGCTTCCAGCCCAGGTCCACGGCATCGCTCACGCCCATGTTCATGCCGAAGCCGCCATACGGCGGGTGCAGGTGACAGGCATCGCCGGCCAGAAAGGCCCGGCGGTCCCGGTAGCGGTTGGCCACCACGCGGTGTGCTACCCATTCATCAATGCTGAGCACTTCATAGGGCAGATCGATACCGGTGGCCTTGCGAATCAGATCAGCCGCCGTGTCTTTCGTGACCTCCACGCCCGGTTTCAACCCCGTGGGCATGAAAAACCAGCGGTCGCCAGAATCCATCGGGCCAATCAGGCTGGGCACGTCGTCATTGATCTGCCAGTACATGATGCCCCGGCCATGCGGATGGGCGTCCAGAAGACCGGGCGCGCGAAAAACAATGTTGTAGTTTCTGGAGAGGCCAAAAGTGCCTTCCATCTTCGCGCCGATGGCTTCGCGCACTGTGCTGCGCCCGCCGTCGCAACCGACCAGATACTGCGCGTCGACCTCCATCTGTTCACCCGTTTCCAGGTTGCGAACTGTTGCCAGCACCCCGTCATCACGCTGCACAAACCCCACCAGCTCGCAATTCACCTGAACTCGGACGGACTCCACCGTGTCAAGGTGCTCGCGCATGACGCGCTCAACGGTGTACTGCGGAATCCACTGCGCATGCTCGGCGTAGAGCGGATTGCGCCCCGGTGCGCAGTACAGGGCGTTGTCAAACCGCGCCAGCAGGTGGCCCGACAGCCGGGTGGTAAACAGGATGTTGGACGGGTAGTCCACGCCAAAGGGGGCCGCAGCGCGAAGGGCGTCTGCAATGCCCCAGCGCCGAAAGTGTTCACGGGTTCTGACGTTGGTGGTTTTGGCGCGGGGTGCCACGCCGATGCGCGGGTTCTTCTCTGTCACCAGGCAGTCAATGCCGCGGTGCCCCAGTTCAATGGCCAGGCCCTGGCCCGCTGGCCCGGCCCCCACGATGAGGACTTGTGTCTTGGTGCGCATCCGTTCGCCTCCGGTCGTTTTGGTTTCAGAACGAAACGAATGCTATGGCTTCCTTTGCGCAGCCGGTAGACCCCAATGTTCGGGTGCTGATGCCGGTTTGGCATCAGCACGCCCGGGGCACGGCTTGCCAAATTATTGATAGGCGGTGGCCACGTCGCTCTTGAGCTTGTCCAGTGCGGCTTTGGAGAAGTATTTGCCTTTCAGCACCACAGCCGAGATCCTGCTGAGGTTGGCGGCATCGTCAACCGGGTTGGCGTCCAGCATCACCAGGTCGGCATTTTTGCCTTCGTCAACGCTGCCCATCGTCGTGGTGCGATTCATGAACTCGGCTCCGTTGAGCGTGGTCATCTGGAGGATTTCAAGCGGCGTCAAGCCCGACGCAGCCAACTCGCGAAACTCCTGGTGCAGGCTGAAACCGGGAACCACCCAAATGCCACCCAGATCTGACCCCGCCAGCATCTTCACGCCGTTCTGTTTCATCATCTTGAGGGTCTTCTGCTGCAGCGAATAGAAGTTAGACAACGTGGTCACGGCGGTGGCCGGCAAGTTGGTTGCGAAGGACTGCGCCAGCAGCTCCCACAGGCCGCGGGTTGATTTGTTGACGTAGGCCAGGTTGGGGTCGGTGCGGTAGGCCTGCGAGTCGCCAAAGTCTTGCGTGCGCAGCCGGATCATGGTGGGCACCTGCCAGGTGCCGTTCTTTGCGAACGCCTGGGCCAGGTCCTTGCACTTGGTGTCGCTGTAGGTGTCCAGAATTTTTTGATAGAAGGGCGCGTTCAGCGTGCCGTCGTAAATGCGGGGGTTCAGAATATAGGTTGCGGGGAACGGTGGATTGGCACCCTGGCCACCCAGCACGGCGGCGCGAATGCTGTCTTCTTCCGTGGTGCAGCCCAGCAGCAGGCCCCAGCCCGCGCCCAAATGTTCAATGGCTTTCAAGCCCGCGTTGGATGACTCCAGCGCACTCACCCCGGTGACCAAATGCCCGGCCACGCCCAGGCCCTGATTTTTGGCCTCGGCCAGAATGGCCAGCATCGCGTCGCGGCCACCAGCGGCCACCTTGATAAAGTCGGCACCGTCGGTCTTTTGCTGCTTGACGAACGCCGTCGCCAGTGCGGTCGTTGGGGCCTGCCCCTGGAAGATGTCGCCTGGAATGGCCAGCACCTCGGGCGCATCCACCTTGCCTGCCGCGCTGTCCGTATTCAATTGCTTTGCGCGCTGAATCAGGGCGGCTGACCCTCCCATCTCGCGGATGCCCGTGATGCCATTGGCGATCATCAGCGGCCAGTAGCTGGGTTGCAGGTCAACGCCAGCCATGGCGTGGGTGTGCATGTCCAGGTAGCCGGGTACCAGGAACTTGCCCGTGCCATCAACGACCTGCGCTGAACCGCTGGCGCGGAAGGCCGCAGTTGAACTGATTTTCTGAATCTTGCCGTTGTCTATGAGCACGGTCGTGCCCCGTGTGAGCGAACCGTCACGCGTGTTCACGACGTTTACGTTTTGAAGGATGACGCCTTTGGTCACCTCGATTGATTCGCTGCTACCGCCGCCGCACGCAACGATGATCGCGCCGACGGCAAAAAGGGTGCCGCCGCCAATGAGAAGCTTTTTCACAGTCTTGTCTCCTGATAGTTGACTATTTGATGCGACTCAAAATGTAGTCAGGCAGGTGGACTGGGGGGAGAAGGCAGTTTGATTAAAGTGATCCGCTTTAGGTATCGCCTCGCCTCAACTCGCGTTGGGCAGCTAGCTGGTCAGCGAATCCATGTGCAACACCGCACGGCGCATCATGTCGCAGAAATATTCTGCGGCTGGCGTCATGGGCAGGCCGTTGCGGCGGACCAGGCACACAGCGGGTGCGGGCAGAATTTCCCGCACGATGATGGGCTGGACCGCCTCGCGAACCAGCGGTGATTTCGTCCACTGAACGGGCAGCATCATCAGCAAATCGGAGTAAGCCAGCGCTACCAGGTAGGTCAAGGTGGAGTGGGCCTGCATCACCAGCCGGGGCGGCGGCAAACCGTGCTGCTCAAACAGCGGCCCGAGTTCTTCTGTGGCCAGGTGCGTGGTGGCGGTGGTGATCCACTCGGCATCGACCAACTCGCGCAGCGACCTGGCGTCGGCCAGCGGGTGCCCCTTGCGCCCGACGATGATGCGGGTGTTGTCAAACAGCTTCTCCACCGACAACTCCGGCGCGATGCTGTCCGGTGCCGGGCCGAAGTAGCAGTCGATGCGGCTCTCTTTCAGGTCCAGCTCGATCATGGGAAAAACACGGTCAATGATTTCGATGGTCACATTGGGGTAGCGGGCACGGAAAGGCCGCAAGGCATTCGGCAACAGCGCCATGTGCGGCACGCTGGACATGGCGATGCTCAGGCGCCCATGGGTCTGGCCTTGCAACTGGTCCAGCTCCTCCTGCGCCAGCCTGAGCTCGTTGCGCACGGTACTGGCACGGCGCAGAAACACCGACCCCAAGGGCGTGAGATGAACGCCCGTTGGCAAGCGTTCAAACAGCACCACGCCCAGCTCGCGCTCCAGCTCCTGAATGCTGCGGCTGATGGCGGGCTGCGCGCTGCCCAGATGGCGTGCAGCGCCACGCAGGCTTCCTCGCTCGGCAACGGCCAGAAAATCCCGCAGCGAACTGAACTTTATTGCCATGATTGCGCAGTGGCCAAAGGCAACGCCGTCTTGTAGCGAACCTGCTTGAGTGCAAAACTGGATCTGATTTTTTCAATGCCGGGGATGGGTGTGAGCTGCTCGATGATGAATTTCTCCAGCGCACCAATGTCCGCCACGGCGACGCGAATCAGGTAATCACTGTCGCCGGTCATCAGGTAGCACTCCATGACCTCATCGTGCTCGGCAATGCGCTGCTCAAATTCGGCCAGTGAGGCCTTGTTTTGGGCGGTGAGGCTGATGGAGATAAACACGTTGAGCCCCAGGCCCATTTTGAGTGGGTCCACCAGAGCGACGTAGCGGGCTATGACACCCGAGGCCTCCAGCGCTTTCACCCGGGCGAGACAGGGCGAGGGGGAAAGGTGCACGCGGCGGGCCAGGTCCACATTGGACAGCGCGCCATTCGCCTGCAACTCACTCAAGATTCTGACGTCGGTGGGGTCAAGATTCATTTTGTGTCGTGAAAGTTCTGATTTAAAGCATTTTATGCCTCAATTGGCGTTGATTGAAGGTCATATAAGCTGCCTGTGCGGCATCAATCACTCTAAAGTTTAAGCCTGCTCCAGTCTCAACAAGCCTCAATCAGTATCTTCCATGAACGCTCCATTACCCGCCCACTTTCTTCTTGACCCATCGCCTGCGGTTGATCCTGACCCCGAGGAAACGCTGGAGTGGCGCGACGCCTTCATGGCCATGGCCAATACCCATGGACCGGTACGTGCACGCCAGATACTGGACGAACTGACCCGCCTGGCCCATGAGGCCCGCATCGGCTGGAAGGTGGACCTCAGCACCCCCTACGTCAACACCATTGGCGTGGAAGAGCAGCCCGCCTTCCCCGGTGACCTGGCCATTGAAGAGCGGCTGGCCTCACTGATGCGCTGGAACGCGCTGGCGATGGTGGTCCGGGCCAATCAGGCCTATGGCGACCTGGGCGGCCACATTGCCAGCTATGCCAGTGCAGCGGACCTGTTTGAATCCGGGTTCAACCACTTCTTTCATGCTCGGGAGGGCACGGGCGAGGGCCAGCACCGGGGTGACCTGGTGTTCTTCCAGCCGCACAGCTCGCCAGGTGTGTATGCGCGCGCGTTTCTGGAAGGGCGACTCACTGCAGATGACCTGGCCCACTACCGCCAGGAGCTGACTGCCCCAGCGGCCACGGGTGCCGGCAGCGCACGCGGCCTGTGCAGTTATCCCCACCCGTATTTGATGCCTGACTTCTGGCAGTTCCCCACAGGTTCCATGGGCATTGGCCCCATCAGTTCGATCTACCACGCGCGCTTTATGCGCTACCTCAGCCACCGCAATTTGCTCGACTGTTCAGCACGCAAGGTCTGGGGGGTGTTTGGCGATGGCGAGATGGACGAGCCTGAGTCGATGAGCGCGCTCACCCTGGCTGCCCGCGAGGGGCTGGACAACCTGGTGTGGGTGGTGAATTGCAACCTGCAGCGCCTGGACGGCCCGGTGCGGGGCAATGGCCGCATCATCGACGAGCTGGAAAAACTGTTCTCGGGGGCAGGCTGGAACGTCATCAAACTGGTGTGGGGCAGCGACTGGGACGGCCTGTTCGCCCGCGACACCACGGGCGCACTGGCCCGCGCTTTCGCCAAAACGGTGGATGGGCAGATGCAGACCTTCGCCACCAAAGATGGCCGCTTCAACCGCGACAACTTCTTTGGCCAGAACGAAGAACTCAAGCGCCTGGCCCAGGGCATGACGGACGAGCAGATTGACCACCTCAAACGCGGCGGGCATGACCTGGTCAAGATCCACGCGGCCTACGCGGCAGCAGCGGCCCACACAGGCCAACCCACCGTGATCCTGGCGCACACCAAAAAGGGCTACGGCATGGGTGCGGCGGGGCAGGGCAAGATGACCACGCATTCGCAAAAGAAATTCGGCGGCGAAGAGTTGCTGGAGTTCCGCGACCGGTTCAACCTGCCCCTCAGCGACGAGCTGGCCACGTCGCTCACGTTTTACAAACCGGCTGACGACAGCCCTGAAATGCAGTACCTGCACCGCCACCGTCAGCAACTGGGCGGCTTCCTGCCCCGGCGCGAGACGGCTTGCGCGCCGATTCCCGTGCCGGCGCTGGCCAGCTACGCCACATTTGCCGTGCAGGCCGCAGGCAAAGAGATGAGCACCACCATGGCGTTTGTGCGCATTCTGGGGGCCTTGCTTAAAGACGGTGCGCTGGGGCCGCGCATCGTGCCCATTGTGGCCGACGAAGCCCGCACCTTTGGCATGGCCAACCTGTTCAAGCAGGTGGGTATCTATTCCAGCGTGGGCCAGCGCTATTCGCCTGAAGACATTGGCTCGGTGCTGAGCTACCGCGAGGCTCTGGACGGCCAGATTCTGGAAGAGGGCATC
>JANOAP010000434.1:0-1532 GCA_031411175.1 Rhodoferax sp.
GCAACAGCAGTTGGGGGCCGGTCATCAGGGTGCGGGCAATGGCCAGCATTTGCTGCTCGCCGCCACTCATCTGGCTGGCGCGGCGGAGAGCAGCAGATGCTGGCCATTGCCCGCACCCTGATGACCGGCCCCCAATTGCTGCTGCTGGACGAGCCCTGCGAAGGCATTGCGCCCGTGCTGGTCGAGTCCATTCGCGATGCATTGCTGGCACTCAAAATGCAAGGCATGCCCATGCTGGTGGCCGAGCAGAATCAAATCCTCAGCAGCCGCGCCGACCGGGTTATCACGCTGGTGGCCGGCAAACTCTCACATTAACCGAGATTGTCCATTAGGCGCACCTTCGGTGCTGTTTGGGTGCTGGCGGCGCATTTGCGGCCATTTTTGCTCCTCTTCGTCACCCATGGCACAAGCCATGTGATCCTCAGTCGGAACAAAACTGCCTCGCAACTGCATCCGCCAGCCCTCCAAACCCTAGTGGACAATCTCGGTTTAAAGTAGCACGATGATCATCACCAGCCTTCTGGATACCGACCTCTACAAATTCACCATGATGCAGGTGGTGCTGCACCAGTTTCCGGGTGCGCAGGTCGAGTACAAATTCAAATGCCGCAACCCCGGCCTGGACGCCGAGGGCCGTGCCAGCGTCAACCTGGCCGCGCACGTGAGCGAAATCCGCGACGAAATCCGCTCGCTGTGCAGCTTGCATTTTCAGGATGCTGAGCTGGCCTATTTGCGCTCCATGCGCTTCATCAAGAGCGATTTTGTGGATTTTCTGGGGCTGTTCCGCCTCAATGAAAAATACATCACCGTCACGCCCCTGCCCAGTGGCGACATTGACATCACCATTCAGGGCCCGTGGCTGCACACCATTTTGTTTGAGATTCCCGTGCTGGCCATCGTCAACGAGGTCTATTTCCGCAACACGCAAAAAGTGCCCGACTTTGTAGAAGGCCGCCGCAGGCTGGACGTCAAGATCAGCCAGTTGCGCGACAGCGGCCTGTCTGACCTCAAGATTGCCGACTACGGCACCCGCAGGCGCTTTTCCAAAGCCTGGCACGACGAGGTGCTGCGCGTGCTGTCAAACCGCCTGGGCACCGCACAAAGCCCCGGCAATATGGCTGGCGTGGCGGGCCAGTTGGCAGGCACCAGCAACGTGCTGTTTGCCATGAAGCTGGGTCTCACGCCCCTGGGCACCATGGCGCATGAGTACCTGCAGGCGGTGCAGGCGCTGGGGCCACGGTTGCGTGACAGCCAGGTGTTCGGGTTTGAGTCATGGGCCAGGGAATACCGGGGTGACCTGGGCATTGCCCTCAGCGACGTGTACGGCATGAACGCCTTCCTGCGCGATTTCGACATGTTTTTCTGCAAGCTGTTTGACGGTGCCCGCCACGACAGCGGCGACCCGTTCGCCTGGGGCGAGCGCATGCTGGACCACTATGTCAAAAACCGCGTAGATCCCAAAACCAAAACACTAATCTTCAGCGACGGCCTGACCGTGCCGCGGACCATCGAGCTCTACCAGCAGTTTCGCG
>JANOAP010000435.1:0-4411 GCA_031411175.1 Rhodoferax sp.
GGTAACGGTCATGGCCCACCTCCAAAAATCGCCAAGCGAAAGCTTGACCGATTTTCCCTACCCGCGCGTGATTCCACGCCAAAACCGCATGCGCATTGCGCTGTCGCCGTACCGGGCGTCCCCCATCGGCACCGTAAGGCACATTTCGGCGGTCAAAGTTCACCCAGCCTTCTCCCGCCAAACCGCAACCCACGCAGCCAACGCCCCGCACAGCGTTCCCGTTTGATCAGGCAACCCCAACACGCCAGCCGCCCGATTCAATGCCACCAGCGGGTCGCTCAAGTCCAGCGCCTGCGCCCCATTTTGTTTGGACAGCTTCTCGCCATTCGCACCCAGCACCAGCGGCGTGTGCAGGTAGCGCGGCGTGGGCAGCCCCAGCGCGCGCTGCAACACGATCTGCCGCGCGGTGTTGTCCGTCAGGTCTTCGCCACGCACGATGTCGGTAATGTCTTGAGCAGCGTCGTCTACCACCACGGCGAGCTGGTAGGCGAACAGGCCGTCGGCGCGGTACAGCACAAAATCACCCACCTGCTCCGCCACGTTCTGTTGCTGCTCGCCAAGGCGGCGGTCATGCCAATGGATGACTGGGTTGACTGATTTTGCTACTGAATATATAGCTGCTTGAGCTTGTTCTACGGGGGCTAGTGGCCTATTTGACACCTGAAAACCCGCAAAATCAGTGCGCAAACGCCAGGCACGGGCCGCGCGGCCAGCCAGGCCATGGCGGCAGGTGCCGGGGTACACCAGCTCGCCATGGCGCGGCTTGGGCGAGCCACGGCGCTGCCATTCAGTGGCAATGTCTTTGCGCGAGCAACCGCAGGGGTAAGCCAGGTCTCTTTCTATCAAGGTGTCCAGCGCCTGCCGGTATAGCGCCGTGCGATCTGATTGCCACAGCGGTGGTTCGTCGGGTATCAATGCGCAGGTCTGCAACTGCTGCAGGATGAGTTGATCGGCACCCGGCACGCAGCGGGGGGTATCGACGTCTTCAATGCGCACCAGCCATTTGCCGTTATGAGCCCTGGCATCCATCCAGCTCGCCAGCGCAGCAACCAGTGACCCGGCGTGCAGCGGGCCGGTAGGAGAGGGCGCGAACCGACCCCTATAAGAGATGACCCCCACGTTCGGCACTTCGTGTCCTCTCTGCCCCCCGAGGAGGTTGATCAGACCACGGTCAACGCAAGCTCCAGGCCGGAGACAAATGCGTCTTCAACGCGGTGCCCAATGCACCAGTCACCACACGCGCCAATGCCTGCCTTGGCATCCCACAAATGGCTTTTGCCCAGGGGCTTGGTGGTTTGTGCGTAGTGCCAGCGGTGGGTGTCGATGTGGGTGGGCTCGGCACGGATGCCGGTGACTTCCGAGAACGCCTTGAGCAGCTTGGCCTGCACGCGCGGCTCGTCGTCGTGCAGATGCTCCTGCGACCATGCCGCGCTGGCTTGCACCGTCCAGCGTTCTACCGCACCGCGCTTGGGTTTGCTGGACTCGCGCGCCAGCCAGGCGATGCGGTGGTGGGTACTGCGCGCCGCGTTCCACTGCGGCCCCAGCGCGGACATGCCGGGCTGCATGGCCTGGGGAAAGGCCAGCATCAGCGTCCAGCAGGGGGCCACCTGCACTTTGCTGATTTGCTGCATCAGACCGGCGGCTTGCTGCGAATTTTGTAGCAGCTCATGCGCTTGTGACGAGGGCAGGGCGAGCAAAACATCGTCAAAGCCCGAGAAAACATGCTGCGTGTCGCCGTCACCCTGGGTGCGCAATTGCCAGCGCTTGGGGCTCAGGGCGTCGCGCTCAATGCGCATCACGCGTGTCTGTAATTCGAGCCGGGTGGCGTCCACCAGGGGCTGGGCCCAGGCACGGGCCAGGGCGTTCATGCCCGGCGTGGGCACCCAGTGCTGCTCACGGGCGGGCAAGCCGGCAGCGGCAACGCGGCCCAGTTCGTCCAGCACGCGCACGGTATTGGCGCTCCAGGGCTTGCACAGGCCCGGCGCGGTCTCCAGCGCCTTGGCAAAGCGTGCATCGCGTACGGTGAAATACTGCGCGCCGTGGTCAAAGCTGCCAAACGCGCTGCTGCGCGTGGCCATGCGTCCGCCGGGGCTGTGGCTTTTCTCGAAAACCGTCACGGCGTGACCTGCCTGCACCAGCGTGCGGGCGCAGGTGATACCGGCGATGCCTGCACCAATGACGGCGATGTGGCGCGCCGAAAATGGCGCTTTGGGTGAAGAGGTAGATGAAGCGGAGGATGAATAAGTAGTTGCAGCGGGAGGGCGGGTCTTTGTCATCATTGGCTTTCTTTTTGAGTTGGACTTGCAGGCGCTGCGCTTGCGCGGTTGGCTTGGCTGCCGTCTCCACTGTACCTTGTTGTGGGGCTATGCCGTGACGGGGTATGAATGCTGCTGGCGCTCCAGCAGGGCGGCGCGTGTGGCTGGGCTTTCCAGTTGTTGCAGCCACCATTGCAGGGCACGCCCATGGCCGGACTTGCCGGCACTGCGCCACGCGTAGCTGACGCGCACCACGCGTTCGGGGCGGTCTACCCGCTTGACCACCAGGCGACCCGCATCGATGTAGGCGCGGGCCATGGGCTCTGGCACAAAGCCGCCCCCCAGGCCGCGCAACTGCGCATCCAGCTTGGCGTGCATGGTGGCCACGGTGAACACGTCTTGCCCGCTGAGCAGGCCAAACGTCACGCCGGCACCGCGTTGTATCGAATCAGCCACGGCCACAGCCCGGTGTTGCTGAAGCAACTCGTCGCGCAAAGGCTCGGGTTCATTGGCCAGCGGGTGGTGCGGTGCCACCACGTAGACAAAATTAACCAGACCCAGCGGCTTGCCCAGAACACCGGCGTGGGCACCCGGCTCCAGAGGGACACCCATGGCCAGATCGGCCTGGCCCGAGGTGAGCGCCTGTACCGTGCCCGACAGCGCTTCGTCGCGAAGCTTGATGCGGGTGGGCGGGTTGAGCGAAAAAAAGCTTTCACACAGCTCCATCATGGTGGCTCGGGAAATGATGCTGTCCATGGCAATGGTGAGCTGCGACTCCCACCCCGTGGCCACGCGCTTTACCCGGTTGGCCACGGCGTCAATTTCGGTTAGCAGGCGTGCCCCCTCGCGCAGCAGTTCGGCACCAGCTTCGGTCAAGCGGGCCTGACGCGAGCTGCGGTCGTACAGCAGCACGTCCAGCGCGTCTTCAATCTGGCGCACGCGGTAGGTCAAGGCGCTGGGCACCAGCCCCAGAGTGCGCGCGGCAGCGGCAAAGCTGCCTGCGGCGGCGATGGACTGGAGCATGGCCAGAGCGTCGGGCGTCAGAACATCACGAGCAGTTTGCATTAATGTGGCCTCTAAATTCAAATAATTCGAATGATGCCATCAAATCCTGTGGATTGGGAAACCCTCTTCATGACTTAAAGTTCAGGTCATCAAGACATCACCCCGATGCCATTGAATATTTCACCTCAAACCAGGAGCCAGACGATGTTGACACTTCGCAAATCACAGGAACGCGGCTACGCAGACCATGGCTGGCTCAAATCTTTTCACAGCTTCTCGTTCGCGGGTTACCACGACCCCAAACACATGGGCTTTGGCAACTTGCGCGTCATCAACGAAGACCGCATTGCGCCCGGCACCGGCTTTGGCACGCATGGCCACCGCGACATGGAAATCATCAGCTATGTGCTCACCGGCGAGCTGGCCCACAAAGACACCATGGGCAATGTCAAGGGCATTCCCCCCGGCGACGTGCAGCGCATGAGCGCCGGGCGCGGTGTGCAGCACAGCGAGTTCAACCACGCGCCGCAAGACACCACGCATTTCTTGCAAATCTGGATTGAACCCAACGTGACCGGCATTCCCGCCAGCTACGAGCAAAAAACCTTTGCCGAGAGCGAAAAACGCGGCGCCCTGCGCCTGGTGGCTTCGAACGATGGTGCTCAAGGCTCGGTGACGATCCATGCCGATGCCTCGCTTTACGCGGGCCTGTTTGACGGTGCTGAAGCCGCCACGCTGGCGCTGAACCCGGCGCGCAAAAGTTATGTGCACCTGGTGCGCGGTGAGCTGGAGGTCAACGGTCAAAAGCTGGCCGGTGGCGATGCCGCGCTGTTGCAAGGCGAAAGCCAACTGGCCCTGGCCCACGGCAAGGATGCCGAGGTGCTGGTGTTTGACCTGGCCGCCTGAGTTTTCATCTTTTTCGTTTTTCTTTCTCTTTCCTCATTTTTATAAAGGATTTTTCTCCCATGTTTGCTTCCCTTCAAAACCCTCTCACCCTGGTTGGCCGTGTTCTGCTGGCGCTTTTGTTTTTTCCTTCAGGCAAAACCAAAAATTGCGGTTTTTCGGGCACCCAGGGCTATATAGCCACCAAACGGTTAACACATCCCACGCTGGGCGCCCTGATTTCTATAGTGGTTTAGGTGGTGGGTTGG
>JANOAP010000436.1:0-2746 GCA_031411175.1 Rhodoferax sp.
CGGATGTCGCGCTCGGCTTTGTCCATGTCCATGGTGCCGGCCTTGGCGGCCATCTGCGCCGGCAGCTTGTCCATCAGGCTGGACAGGCCGCCCATCTGCTTCATTTGTTGCAGTTGGGCCAGGAAGTCATTCAAATCAAAATCGCCACCGCTCTTGACCTTGTCAGCCAGCTTCTTCGCGGCTTCGATGTCTACACCCGCGGTGACCTGCTCCACCAGCGCCACAATGTCGCCCATGCCCAGAATGCGGCCTGCATGGCGCTCGGCGTCGAACACCTCCAGGCCGTCGAGCTTTTCACTGGTACCGGCAAACTTGATCGGAGCGCCCGTGACCTGGCGCACCGACAGGGCCGCGCCGCCGCGTGAGTCGCCATCGGTCTTGGTCAGGATGATGCCGGTCAGTGGCAGGGCTTCCTTGAAGGCTTTGGCGGTGTTGATCGCGTCCTGGCCCTGCATGGCATCCACCACAAACAAGGTTTCGATGGGATTCAGCGCCGCGTGCAGATCCTTGATCTCCTTCATGAGCGCTTCGTCAATCGCCAACCGGCCTGCGGTATCGACCAGCAGAACATCGAAGTAATGCTTGCGGGCGTAGTCCAGCGCGGCCAGGCCAATATCTACCGGCTTCTGGTCCGGCGTGCTGGGGAACCACTCGGCCCCGGCTTGCGCTGTTACGGTTTTGAGCTGCTCGATGGCGGCAGGTCGATAAACGTCGCCCGAGACGGTGAGCACTTTCTTCTTGCGTTTTTCGATCAAATGCTTGGCCAACTTGGCCGTGGTAGTGGTCTTGCCAGCGCCCTGCAAGCCGGCCATCAGAATAACAGCGGGTGGCTGGGCAGCAAGGTTGATGTCAGCCACACCCTCGCCCATCGTCGCTGCAAGCTCTTTGCTGACAATGCTCACCAGCACCTGGCCCGGCTGCAGCGAGCCCATGACTTCCTGGCCCAACGCCTTTTCCTTCACGCGGGCGATGAAATCGCGCACCACAGGCAGGGCCACGTCAGCCTCCAGCAGGGCCATGCGTACCTCGCGCAGCATGTCAGCCACGTTTGATTCAGTAATGCGGGCCTGGCCCCGGATGCCTTTGACGAGGCGGGAAAGTTTGTCAGCGAGCGCGGAGGCCATAGTTGAATGTTCCGCAGACGGAACCGGGTTGGAAGCCAATGAGAGTGACAGTATGCAAAACGCTAAACTGTGAGCATGATTTTACCCAGTGCAGACACGACCGGCGTGACTTTGGCCATTGCGTCTGCTCTGGCCTATGCGGTGCCTGCCGTTGCGGCCTCACGCCTGAGCCCTGCGGCCACCCGCGGCATCGCGCTGTTGGGCTGGTTGCTGCATGCCCTGGCGCTGGGCTGGGCGCAGTTTGGCAGCACGCCGCGCTTTGGCTTTGCACCCGCACTCTCGGTGACAGCCTGGCTGGTAGCAGCTGTTTACGCCATCGAAAGTCAAGTCTATCCGCAGCTGAAAACACGCTGGGCCTTGTCCGCCCTGGGTGCCATCGCAGTGTTGCTGGCTATGGTCTTTCCCGGGTCGGCACTGCACCCCAATGCATCGTTATGGTTGCCACTTCACTGGGCATTTGGCATTGCGTCGTATGGGCTGTTTGGCGTGGCCGTGGCACACGCGTGGTTCATGACACGGGCCGAAGCCAGCATCCGCGTGGCCGCCGACCCACGCAGTGGCATACCGCTGTTGACACTGGAGCGCCTGACCTTCCGCTTTGTGGGCGCGGGTTTTGTCTTGCTGACCGCCACCCTGCTGGTGGGCTTCCTGTTTGGCGAGCAGCTCTATGGTGCGCGCGGCACCTGGAAGTGGGACCACAAGACGGTCTTCTCTGTCCTGTCATGGATCACCTTCGCGGTGCTGCTGATGGGCCGGGCAAGGTTTGGCTGGCGTGGTCGCGCCGCAGTGCGCGTGCTGTACATCGGTTCGGGGCTGCTGCTGCTGGCTTATGTGGGTTCGAGGTTTGTCATGGAAATTATTCTGGGCCGCTCTGCATGAAAATCTTCCTGATCCTTGCCGTGGTGCTGATCGGTATCTGGCTGTTTCGCTCCAACCGGCGCGCAGACAATCGCTCCAAAGCGCAGGAACGCCCCAAAAATTCTGATTCGGATCCGCAGGACATGGCGCGCTGCCTATTGTGTGACGTGCATTTGCCTGCAGTTGATTCGGTTCAGGGGCGACGCGGAATTTACTGCAGCCTGGAGCACCGTCAGCGCGCGGAGCCCTGAATGGCAGGCCCTTCGCCGAGTCCGGCCTGGTTTGCACCCGCAGCCACAAGTCTGAACGCAGATTCTCTAGAAGGGCCGGGAGAGTTCGAGCGCCTATGGCGTGGATTCATGACGGCGCGCATGACCTTGGGGTTGATGCTGTTGCTGTTGCAGGGCACGCTGTGGGGCCTAGGTCAATCGACCAACACAGCACTGATTTTTGTGTGCGGCAGCTACTTCGCCGCCACGCTGGGCGTGCGGCTATTTGCCCGCCCCCGCCAGTTGGGCCGCACGTTCGATCCGCAGTGGGCATTGACCATTGGCGTGGACGTCGTCGCGTTTGCTACCCTGCAATTTCTGCAGGGCGGCAATATCAACTACGCACCCCTTCTGGCGCTGCCGGTATTGCTGGCCTCTGTCTTGGGGTCACTGCCGCTGGCGATGGGCACCGCGGCGAGTGTGAGTCTGCTTCTGCTCGCCCATTCCGCATGGCTCGCCCTGCACGGTGGGGGTGACGCCGCGGCTCATTTTGCG
>JANOAP010000437.1:0-4162 GCA_031411175.1 Rhodoferax sp.
CGTGGTCAAGTTCTACTTTGCCACTGGCAAGGCAGACCTGGCACCTGGCGGCAAAGAAGCGCTGGTGGATGTGGTCAAGGGTGTGCTGGCCGGCAAAAAAGCCGTGATCAGCGGCTACGTGAGCGCATCCGGCGACCCGGCAAAAAATGCCGAGCTGGCCAAGCAGCGCGCCTTTGCTGTGCGTGATCTCCTGAAAATTGTGGGTGTGCCCGATGACAAAGTGGAACTCAAGAAGCCCGAAGACATCAAGGCCGGTGCCACCAGCGACGAAGAAGGTCGCCGGGTAGAAGTTACGCTGATGTAGCCAACCGTTGCGGCATACTTCACTGGCAAGTAACCACACCCAAAGCCCGCATGTGCGGGCTTTTTTCATCCCCACAACAAGGACACAAAACGTGATCAACCTTCAACGCAAATTCATCCGCTGGGCCAGCAGTGCGGCCCTGGCATTGCCCCTGCTTGCCATCGGTGGCGAGCTGCCCCGGTCTGCCCCGGAACAAGTCGATCTGTCGTCCCAGCGGCTGGGCATGATCACCGACATGCTGAAGGCCGACGTGGCGTCCAAGAGAATACCGGGCGCTGTGCTGATGGTGGCACGCCGTGGCAAGGTGGCTTATTTCGAAAGTGTGGGCAAGCTCGATGCGACGGCGGACGCGCCTATGGGCAAAGACGGCATTTTTCGCATTTACTCCATGAGCAAGCCCATCACCACCGTGGCTGCGATGATGCTGGTGGAGGACGGCAAGCTCAAGCTGGACGACCCCATTGCCCTGTACCTGCCTGAATATGCCAAGATGACTGTGGGCGTTGAAAAGCCCGATGCCAGTGGCAAGCCCGCCCTTGAAACCAGTCCCGCGCGCCGCCCCATCACCGTCCAGGATTTGATGCGTCACACCTCTGGGCTTACCTATGGATTCTTTGGCCCCGGGCTGGTAAAACAGGCTTATAACGAGGCCAACCTGAATGCGGGTGACCCCGACAACGCCGAGTTTTCGCGGCGCGTTGCCAAGCTGCCACTGGCCTATCAGCCCGGCAGCACCTGGGACTACAGCTACTCCACTGATATTCTGGGCAGCGTGGTTGAAGCGGTGTCTGGCAAGTCACTTTATGCCTTTGAGAAAGAGCGCCTGCTCGACCCCCTGGGCATGAGCGATACCAGCTTTTACGTGACCGACCCGTTGAAGCAAAAGCGCATTGCAGAGCCGCTGTCAAACGACCGCAATTTTGGCGTGGGGGCCGACATCAACGACCCGCGCATCGCCAGAAAGCTGGAATCAGGCGGTGGCGGCATGGTGTCCACCGCAGCCGACTATGCACAGTTCCTGCAAATGCTGCTCAACGGCGGTTCGCTGGACGGCAAGCGCTACCTGAGCCCCAGCACCCTTCGCCTGATGACGGCTGACCACGCCAACGCAGGTGCCGGTGTGACCCCCGGGCCGCTGTACCTGCCCGGTGCAGGCTATGGCTTTGGCCTGGGCTTTGCGGTGCGTCGCGCAACGGGCGAGGCCCCCTATCCCGGTGAGGCCGGTGAATTCTACTGGGGTGGCGCGGGGGGCACCTACATGTGGGTTGACCCAAAATCAGAAATGTTCGTGATCTTCATGATGCAATCGCCAAAGCAACGGCTTTATTACCGCAGCCTCATCCGCAACATGGTCTACGCGTCGGTCTTGAAGTAAAGCAATAAACTTCAGGCATGCAGCTTAATTTCATTGCCAACGCACCCGTGGCGTCGTCGTCCGGGCGCACTATTGCCGTCATTGATCCGTCCGATGGCCAGCCTTTCGATGAGATCCAGCGCGGCAACGCAACGGATATAGACACGGCCGTGCAGGCCGCGCGCCAGTGCATGCAGGCGGTATGGAGCAAGCTCAGCGCCGCCGAACGGGGTCGGCTCTTAATGCGCCTTAGCAACGCCGTTCTTGAACATGCCGAAGAGCTGGCCCTGCTGGAGCAGCGGGACTGCGGCAAGCCAACCAAACAGGCCCGTGCCGACGCTGCTGCGCTGGCACGCTACTTCGAGTTCTATGCGGGCGCGTGTGACAAGTTCCACGGCGACACCTTGCCCTACCTGGATGGCTACAGCGTGATGACGTGGTATGAGCCGCACGGTGTCACCGGGCACATCATTCCGTGGAATTACCCCATGCAGATCTTTGGCCGCAGCGTGGGCGGTGCGCTGGCGGCCGGCAACGTGTGCGTGGTCAAACCCGCTGAAGATGCCTGCCTGTCGCTGATTCGCGTGGCCCAGTTGGCGGCTGAAGTAGGCTTTCCCGCAGGGGCCATCAACATTGTCACCGGCTATGGCCATGAAGTGGGCGATGCGCTGGCTCGCCACCATGGTGTTGACCACATCAGTTTCACGGGCAGCCCGTCGGTGGGAACGCTGATCCAGCAAGTCGCAGCGGAGCGCCATTGCCCGGTCACACTGGAGCTGGGTGGCAAAAGCCCGCAAATCATTTTTGCCGATGCCGATCTGGACGCTGCGGTGCCCGCCGTCATCAACGCCATCGTGCAAAACGCCGGACAAACCTGCTCCGCGGGTTCTCGCGTGCTGATAGATCAAGCGATCTATGAGCCCCTGCTGGATCGCCTGGGCAAGGCGTTCGAAAATCTGCGGGTTGGCCCGGCTGCCATGGATCTTGATCTGGGCCCTCTGATCCGCCAGACGCAGCAACAACGGGTTTGGGATTTTTTGAGTGACGCCCAGGTGGCCAACATCCCCCTGGTGGCTCAGGGACGCGTTGTGGACGAAGCCCCCGAATCAGGTTTCTACCAGGCCCCGGCCCTTCTGCGCGATGTGCCCGTCAATCACCGGTTAGCTCAGGAAGAGGTGTTTGGTCCCGTACTGGCAGCCATGAGCTTCATGGACGAAGACCACGCTGTCGCGTTGGCCAACGCCACCCGCTTTGGCCTGGTGGCCGGCATATGGACTCGCGATGGAGCGCGCCAATTCCGGATGGCCAAACGCGTGCGCAGTGGCCAGGTGTTCATCAACAACTACGGGGCCGGTGGTGGGGTTGAGCTGCCTTTTGGTGGCGTGAAATCCAGCGGTTATGGGCGCGAGAAAGGGTTTGAGGCCCTGTACGGCTTCGCAACCCTGAAAACCGTGGCAATCAAGCACGGATAATCAGGTTTAACTCACCGGGAGTTTTTCATATTTAAGATTTTTGGCTTCGGCCGCAAAAAGCCCACAGTTCTCGCCAAGGCCGACCCGGCCCTTGATCCGGTCTCCGTGCTGGCAAGCAGCTCGCGCCTGCATTCAGACGTGCAGCGGGAGTTGGTTCGCGTGGTGCTGAAAGACACATTGCGCGTGCATGGCATTCCGGCAGGATGGATTGGGTGTGAAGTCTCCGTCTCTCAAGACAAATCTGGAGGCGAAGACCTGGTTGTGCAATTGATCATCATGAAGTGGAACGAAGCGCTGTTGCGGTTCGCGCCTGCGTTGCAGCAGCAGCTCATGCTGGGCTTGGATCGATTTGACCCAGCTGTCGATCACTCGGGTTATGTGGTGTGCTGGCGATTCTCCGCCCATTGCGAATGCCCGTTCACGCAAATGCCTGTGCCTCAATTCTGGACCGAGGTGGTCGAAGCGCCGGTGCCCATAGCACCAGCCTCACCCCAGGCCAGCCAGCCCGCCAAACCGAAGTTCGATCTGCCGCCTTCCGATCTTGACAACCTGCCTTCCGGTTTTGCGCCGACCGAGCCGACCCCTTTGCAGTAGAACGTGTTCGTCAGCCCTGGCTGCGCGGCAGGGTCCAGTCAGGCGAACGCAGCCGCCTCGACGCGTGTCGTCCACTCAATCGGGTTCTGCTGCAAAACCATGTCGATGTCCAGGCCTAGCGCGAGAGCCACTACATCTGGAAAGCGATCTGCCAGCTCCCCCTGGTTGTAGTCTGCGGCGCGCGCCCGAACCCGCCAGGACGCCAGATGCAGCACCCCGGCCAGTGGCTCGTAAACGTCCTTCTCGAAGGGTCGGCACTGATGCTCCAGTGCGTCAACGATTCGGGGCGGGAACTGCCATCGACCCGCGAAACCCCCCCCCCCCACCGCAAATCAAAAAACAAACAAATAGGGTTAAGCCGTTGGAAGTTTTTTGCGAAAAGGTGCCCAAATTTGGTTTTGTTTCGCCCTTGGGCCCCGCCAAACCCCCTGCCACACA
>JANOAP010000438.1:0-9800 GCA_031411175.1 Rhodoferax sp.
TGATATGGATTCCGCCCGAAACGACGTACAGCGAACCAATGAGCGCAATGAAGCTGAGATACTCTAGGCCCGTGTGGGCCACTGTTTGGCGCGCCTCGTGCGGCAACCCAATGAGGTAATAACCGAGGGTGATCGCAGCCAATCCAAGGGCGGCTTTCGGATAATGGTTCAGCCACCATTGTTCGAATAACATCGGACCGAGGGCGATCATCGTCAGCAACAAAGCGAACGGTGCGATAGCCCATGCGGCCGACAGCAAGGCGTCTAAATACTATGAAGATGCCCTGACACGCTACGAGAAAAAGGACATGGATGGGGCCATCATCCAGCTAAAAAACGCGCTGCAGATTGACAAAAACATGCTGCCCGTGCAAATGCTGCTGGGCAAGGCCTTGCTGCGCAATGGCGACGTGGTGGCTGCCGAAGTAGCGCTGAAAGAAGCGCTGCGCCTGGGTGTGAACCGCGCCGAGGTGGTCGTCCCACTGGGGCAAACCTATCTGGCCCAAGGCAAGCAAAAGCTGATTTTTGAGCAGCAAGAATTTCTGCTGGCTGGCCTGCCGCCCGGCATCCAGCTGCAACTGCTGCTGCTTCGCGCCTCTGCCAGCTCAGACCTGGGCGACATTCGCTCCGCCATGAAATCAGTGGAAGAAGCCCGCGCCATCGACCCGCGCTCAGCCGGTGTGTGGCTGGCCGAGGTGCCCATCCGCATCCGTTCACGGCAGTTTAAAGAAGCCACCGAAGCGGCCGACCGCGCCATTGCGCTGGACGCCAACCTGGCTGAGGGCTGGTACCAAAAGGGCTCGGTCATCCACGTGTCGGGGGATTTGACAGGTGCCCTGGCGGCTTACGACAAGGCCGTGAAGCTGGACAATGACCACGTGGAAGCCCGCGTTGCCCGGGCTGGCCTGCTGATGGACCTGGGCCGCATGCCCGACGCCGCCAAAGACATTGCCGAGCTCAAGCGCATTTCGCCCGACGAACCGCGCGCCGCTTACCTGGGGGCCTTGCTGGCCGAACGCAACAAGAAGCCTGACGAAGCCAAGGCGGCGCTTAAAACCGTGGTCGAACTCATTGACCCGGTGCCTATGGATTTCATCCGGTTTCGCCCGCAACTGCTGATGTTGAACGGCTTGGCGCACTTTGGCTTGAATGAGCGTGAAAAAGCCAAGCAATATCTGGAAGCCTTCCAGAAAGTGCAGGGCAACACCCCTGCGTCCAAACTGCTGGCCCAAATTTACCTGGGGGACAGCAACACCGACCGCGCCATCGAGGTGCTTGAAGCCTACCTGAAAGCCCAGCCCGCTGATGGACAGGCGCTGACCCTGCTGGGCACCGCGCTCATGGCCAAGGGCCAGCACGTGCGGGCCGCCAGCCTGATGCAACGCGCGCTGGAAACCAAAGACGAGCCGCAATACCGCACTGTGCTGGGCCTGAGCCTGCTGCGCAGCGGCCAGACCGTTAACGCGACGAAGGAACTGGAAACCGCCCTGAAGGGTGACCCCAACCAGACGCAGGCAGCCACATCATTGATTGGCCTGTATTTGCGCGGTGGCCAGGCAGCCAAAGCCGTGCCCATTGCCGAGGGCCTGGTGAAGCGGCAACCCGCCAACGCCGAATACGCCAACCTGCTGGGCATGGCGCTGGGCCAGGCCGGCAATGTGGCAGGTGCCAAAGCCGCGTTTGAGCAGTCCATCAAGCTCAATGACGCTTTGATCAGCCCCAAACTCAACATGGCCCGGCTGGAAATTGCCACCAAAGCCTATGACGCCGCCGCCGCCCGCCTGACTGCCATCCTGAATGCGGACGGGAAAAACGCAGAAGCCATGTTTGAAATGGCCAGCCTGTCTGACCGCAAAGGCCAGGCGGCTGAGACCCAGCGCTGGCTGGAAAAAGCCAACGACCTCTCTGGCCCGCGTGAAACCCGCTGGGGCCTGGCTTTGTCTGACTTTCACCTGCGCAATGGCCGGCCCGGCCCGGCATTTGAAGCGGCCAAGCGCGTGTCGGCCAAAGCGCCAGACGACCTGCCCGTGCTGATGGCCTATGCCCGAGCCCAGTTAGCCACCGGCGATACGGTCGGTGCCAAAAGCACGCTAACCGCCGCCACCCGCGTGGCTGATTACAGCCCGCCCCTGCAAGTGCAAATTGCCCTGTTGCAAATGGCGGCCAACAACCTGAGCGGCGCGGCCTACAGCCTGGACAAGGCCCTCTCCAGCCAGGCCGACTTTTTGCCTGCCATGGCGCTGATGGCCGAGGTTGAATTGCGCCAGGGTGCCACCGCCAAGGCCGAAAAACGTGCCCGCGATGTGTTGGCCCTGAGCCCCAAGCGTGCCGTGGGCCACAGCCTGCTGGGCGACATCGCCCTGGCCAAAGGCCAACTGCCGGCCGCGCTGGACAACTACCGCCGCGCCCACCAGACCGAGCCGTCTACCGAAACCCTGCTGCGCCTGTTCCGCGCGTCCCTGCGGCAGGACGGTGGCAAACCTGCCCAGCAGTTGGCCGACCAGTGGCTCAAAACCCACCCCAAAGACCTGGCTGTGCAAAAAGCACTGGCCGACAGCTTTGCCGCGAACAGCAACTTTGCTGTAGCCCGCACGCATTACGAAGCAGTGCTGAAACTGGTGCCGGATGACGCCGAGGTGCTGAACAACCTGGCCAACGTGCTGCTGCGCCTGAAAGACCCGGGCGCCATTAAAGTAGCCGAACAGGCGGTTGCCAAGAGTC
The DNA here is from genome assembly GCA_031411175.1 of Rhodoferax sp. Taxonomy (GTDB): domain Bacteria; phylum Pseudomonadota; class Gammaproteobacteria; order Burkholderiales; family Burkholderiaceae_C; genus JANYCG01. The sequence goes on from JANOAP010000438.1 coordinate 2,722, forward strand.
CGGCGAATGCCAACATGATTGATACGCTGGGCTGGGCGTTGTTTCAGGGTGGGCAGGTGGACCGGGCTTTGCAGTTGCTGCGGGATGCTCGCCTGCGCGACCCTGCCAGCCCCGAGATTCGATATCACCTGGCGGTGGTGCTGGCCCAAACCGGACGCAAGACTGAGGCACGAGAGGAGCTGGATGCGGCTTTGAAGACAGGCCGGGGCTTCGAGAGTTCTGCAGATGCGACTGCGTTACTGAAGAATTTGAAATGACTGTGTGCTGGCGAACATTGTCGGATTTTTTTACATACGATTACAAGTTGAGACGCCTTGATTCCGTAAGTCGTTGTTTTTTTTAGTTAAAAATGCTGTGGCATGATTTTCGCTTGGTATGCATGCAAGCTTTAATACAAATGTTTTCACGCCCTACAAATTCACTCTGATTGAGGATAAAGACCATGAACATTAGACTAAATCGAAGTACCCAATCGTTGATTGCATTGGCTTTTATATCGCTTGGATCGTCCTCATTCGCTGCGCCCTCTTGGAGTAATTTGGCTTATAACTCAACTACTACCTCGGGTTGCTCCACTTCAAAAGCTGGGACTGTTGCGTCCAGTGCCGGAACCACCGTGACCACCGGCGGCAATACCGTCACAAATGTCGGCGACATAATGGGTTGCGGAACAGCGGACGGAGTTAGCCTCAGTGTGGACGCTTTTTCCACCGCAAATGGACTCACTTCGACTACAGGAGCGACCTTTGCAACTGCAGCCCTTCGAGATTGGGGAACTGCAAATGGATTAGGCATCATTAATCGCTACGAAACCGACTCAGATGGGCCCCACTCGGTAGACAACCAGTACGGCACCGACGCGATTCGGCTGAATTTTTCGGCAGCTGTTAGCTTAAACAGCATAGGAATTGGTTGGGCTGGGACTGATGCAGACCTTTCTTTGCTTGCATGGGTGGGATCTGGAACACCTGGCGTGGTAGACACAAAGACGCTTTTTGGAAATGGAAACGTTGGTACAAGCACTCTTTTGAGCAGTGGTTGGCAGTTGGTTGGTAACGTGGCCAATTTAGTCGCGAATTCCACTGCCAATACAACCAATGCGGTTTATTCAAGCTATTGGCTCGTCAGTGCATACAACGACACATTTTCGTCTGGAACACTGCTGAATACGACTGCGGGTGCGGGGACTCTGTCCGCGCCCGCATCAAGCGTGGATAGTTTCAAGTTGCTTTCGGTTGCTGGGAATAAATGTGCAGGTACTGTGACAAGTGGTTCGTGTCGCACGGGGGTGCCTGAGCCTGGTTCCCTTGCTCTAATTGGCGCAGGCCTCCTAGGCATCTTAGCCTCCCGCCGTCGCAAGCCAGCTGCAGTGGCTGCCTAAGACTGACCCACTGGCGCGTTACGCACCTGCCGCCCTCAAAGCAGCAACCCACCAAAAAGCACTGGCCTCCAGTGCTTTTTGCATTTTCAGCATGTTCTCCCACGCATCCAGAGAATAGCTTGCTATCTTTTTTGAGGGTGCAAGCTACTTAAATTGCCACCCGCTGGCTTGCTGCAACGGCTCGCCACAACGGTGTGGCAATTGCTTCCTCGCGCTGCAAACCGCATCCGCACCGTCATAAGAATCGCTTAACCGCATTCCATAAAATAAGACCAGCAGCTCGGGTGAGATACAAACTTTGATGCACAATGATGCCATTAATGATGAATGACAACCCATGCGAACCACCCTGACCATCGACGATCAACTATTTTCCAAGGCAATTTCCCTGGCGCCGCCGGGCATCGAGAAGTCCGAGCTGATCCGGGAATGCGTCAAGGCATTTGTCCAGCAACAAACATCACGTCGGTTGGCAGCGTTGGGCGGCAAAGCCCCTGAGATTGAGTCTGTACCGCGTCGGCGTGAGGACGCGACAAACTCATGAAAGTGCTGGTAGACAGCTCGGTGTGGGTGGGGCACTTCAAACAACGTAACGAGCAGCTTGCCGCCTTGCTGGCAGACGCCTCTGTCATTTGCCACCCCTATGTCGTCGCAGAAGTGGCTTGTGGTACGCCACCCAGCCGAAAAACGGTCATCGAGTTGCTTGCAGAGCTGGAAGCCGCACCTGTCGCCACCCAGGACGAGCTTTTGACCTTGCTGGATACCCGACAACTATACGGGCGCGGTTGTGGCTTCGTTGATATGAGCCTGCTGGCCTCAACACTGATAGCCGAAGATTTACGCCTCTGGACGGCCGACAAACGGCTTGCCAAGATTGCAGGCGAGCTCAATAAAGCGTACCAGCCCATCCTGAATTCCTGAGTCCATCAAATGGCAATTTTTGCAAGTGGCCATTGAATAGCTTGCTATTATTTTTGAAGTGACAGTTGCGGCTACAGAATCTTTTAATTCAATAGGTCGCTTACGCCACGGCCAGCAATGCCTCTGGCATGATTTGCGCAATAGCCAGCAAAGTTTTGGCCGCTCCCGTGGGTTGGCGACGGCCTTGCTCCCAGCCTTGTAAAGTGCGCACGGATACTCCCAAAAGCCGGGCGAAGTCGGTTTGAGACATGCCGGATTTGTGGCGCGCAGCTATCACGGGCGAATACACCACGCGGGTCTTACCGGCCTTGACCTCGCGCAGAGACTGCAAAATCTCCGCCCCAATATCACGCCCCGCTTCGAATGCCTCGAGCTCTTTGTCGGTCATGGGTTTAGAGTGTGTTGGCATGTTTGATCTCCAAAAGTTGTTTCACAGGAAGGCTATCGGCCTTTGACTTGGAATACATGGTTAGCAGCACCAACTCGCCCACCTCGTTGCGCGAAAAGTAAACCACCCTCACGCCACCGCTTTTACCAGAACCAGCCCGTGTCCAGCGCACTTTGCGCAAACCACCTGTGCCCACAATTACATCATCCCGCATCGGGATGACCGGCCAAGAAGACAGCGAACGCACCCCGTTCATCTTCTGTCCAATACCGGGGCCACAAACGCTGAAACGTTTCGGATTCAACGATAGTGAGCATGGTTTTATTGTACGCCAATGGCGTATTTTTTGTCGTGCCGCATCCGCACGACGACAAGGATCAGGCAGATGGGTAGCGGCTTACTACTTTGACGCTAAAGCCCGTGTACCTGCCGCACGCCGTCTTCGACCGCAGCCAAATCCTGAGCTGCAAGGGCTCCCAGCCGTTTACCAATGCGGGTTTTGTCGATAGTGCGGATTTGATGGCAAAGGGCCATGGAATCTACTTTTCCCGCTGAGGGCACCGGCACTATTAACGGAGCGAGCGCTCTGGGTGACGACGTCAAAGGCACCACACCCACCGTACGCAACTGCCGGTTGTAAGCTGTCAGGGTCAACACGACGCAAGGCCTGGCGTTGCCTTGTTGCTCGCTGCCAACGGTAGGATCAAGGTTAACGCGGTAGATGTCGCCACGCTCAAAAATCATGTGGATTTCGGCGATAGGCCGTCAAGTGAGGTTACATTCCACAACAAAGTATCGGCGCGCGCCAGTGCGAAGTCGGGATGAGTGGCAAATTCCAAGGCCATATTCTCAAGGCGTTTTTCCCGCCGCTCAAGAATGCTTTCCATCAGGGATTGCACCGTTTTGCTGCGTTCGCTAGATGGGACAATGGCATTGAAGCGCTGCAAAATGTCAGGCGCTATGGAATATGAAGCGCGTAAGGTGGCCATAAAATTTCTCCGAGTATTCAGTATTACTGTGCAAAGAATACTGATAGCTGGAATAAGTGTCAACTGGGTACCTCGAAGGTCCGACTCAAACACCTAAAACTTGAATTTTGTATATCCCGTATATACTTTAAACTTTCAAGGAGAAAGCATTGTGTTGAGTCGAGTCTTCAAAAGTGGCAACTCGCTGGCGGTGCGCATCCCCAAAGAGCTGGGTTTTGTGGACGCTGCCCAAGACATAGAAGTTGAACGCGTCGGCAACACCTTGGTATTGCGGCTGGTCGGGCAAGAAACGCTGGCTGGGGTTGGCGATATCTTTGGCATGTTCAGCCCCGGTTTTATGGCCGAAGGGCGTGAATTTCATCCAGAGCGAGACCGCCACTGGAAATGACCCATGCGCTACATGCTTGACACCAACATCTGCATCTACCTCATCAAGAACCATCCGCCGCAAGTGCTGCAACGCCTGGAGGCGCTGATGCAAGGCAGCGTTGTGATGTCAGTCGTGACGTATGCCGAGTTGCGCGCCGGGCTTGAAATTCAAACCAGCAACCAGGCGCAAGATGAGCGCGCGCTTTCACTTCTGACAGGCCGTATTCCGGTCTTGCCTTTCACGCAAGCGGATGCAGAAAGCTTTGGCGTCATGCGGGCCACCGTGTGCGACCGTAACCGCGACACTATGGACCGCCTTATCGCCGCCCATGCGGTCAGTGCTGGCGTGACACTGGTCACCAACAATGAGATTGATTTCAGAGACTACCCAGGCCTGGTGGTCGAAAACTGGGTGCATTGACCTTCACTTGTTTCGCTCAAGCAACTGCGTCACAAACTTTGACGGAATGGCATAGCTGATGCCCGACGGGTTGGTTAGCGCCGATTCCTTGGTGCCTTTGACAAACACCATGTTGATGACGCCCAGCACCTGGCCGGTCTCAATGTCAAACATGGGGCCGCCGCTGTTGCCGGGGTAGGCGGTGGCGTCGAGCTGGAAGATGTCGAAACTACCGCTGCGCAGGCTGGCAATGGTGCGGGCATTGAGCTGCTGTGCATTGGCTGTCGGCAAGGCAATGGCCGTGATGGACGAGATCATGCCGCGGTGGGTAACCGCTGAAAACCCCAGGGCACCGCCGATGGGGAAACCGGTGAAGGCGATGGATTGGCCTTCGCGCGCAGTATCGGAATCACGCAAAGTGAGGGCCGGTACGGGTGGCCCGTCAAACCGCAGCAAAGCCAGGTCATGCAATTTGTCAACCTCCAGCACTTTTGCGAGGCGCATTTGAAGGTCGCTCTGGCTTAAGCGAACCTGCACCACAACACGCGCGTCCGGGTCAACTTCTGCGCCATCCGGAATGACATGCGCATTGGTAACAGTCAAATTTCCGTCGCCCACGACAAAGCCCGTGCCGCGCAGGCTGAAGCGGGGGCTGTTGGTGGGCTTGAAGGTGCCTACGATGACCACTGAGGGCTTGACTTTGGCGATGGTTGCGGCCAGGTCTTGGGCTACCGCAATGCCTGTGAGCAAACAAGTTGAGAGCATCACCACAATCAATGCAAGCAATTTGGTTTTCATGGATGTCTTTCGATTGCCCAGAGTGTCACCGACTCAGGGCTGGTCGCCACCGTTGTTGACAACGGCCCTGGATTAGTCAATCACCACTGCGTTATCCGGCTTCTTGGGACGAAAAAACGCATTGCGACCCAAGTGGTGGGCCAGCAAATGAAATGTCATGCGGATCAAATGGGAGCGACCGCGCGCGGCACGAGCGGTCAAAATCCTCATCGAGTTTCAGCCGGCGCAAATTGTTTGCGAATCAGGTGCGGGATCAGTAAATGCAGCGGCATCCGCAAAAAGTGTGCGCGCACGTACATCAAAAACTGAGCGGCGTGTGAACGCCAGTTTGGGCGCTCCTGCAACACGCTGCCCACACTCTGCATCACCACGGCATCCATGATGGCCCGTACGACACTCGATTGACTACCCATTTCTTCAGCGCGCTCCAATGTTCCCTCATCGATGGGTGTGTGCAAGAAAATCTTGCAGTACTTCAATGCGTAATGCAAGGGTCGCCCCAAATCTAGCAAATGCGCGCGTTTAACAAGGGTGGTCAGGAAATCAGGTTCAACAGAAAATTCGCGAATTAGCCCGTCCATATCTACCAAGTCGCGCAAGGCATGTTCAAACTCACTGTCGTGAAACAAGTGAGTTGCACTGTGCAACACCAAGTCAACTGGTGAGAGGATGTGAACCAATTTATCACCCCCCAGAGAAACCGACGAAGCCCAAAGCTTGGCCACATCGGGCTTGAGCAGTGCAGTTGGTGGCAAGATGGTGTGGTGAACATCAATGTGGGTGCCGCGGTCCAGATGTTGCATCGGCGGTAGCTCATGCATCCATTCCCGATAGTAGCGTTGGTCGTACTTATCCAGTTTGGTAGGAAACCAACCGTTAGCGCACAATTCTGTTTCTACGATTGCAAGCTGGGCCTGAGGCACCATGATGTCAATGTCTGACATTACGCGACCAGCGCCAGCCTTCAACCCGCTTTGAATGTAGGCTGCACCCTTCAAAACAACAAAAGGAGTCTGCGACACCGCAAGTGCCTCTCGAACTTTCACGATTTCCCATCGTACACTCGTGGCTTGGCTGTCAGATACACGACGGGCGCTTCGCATATGAAACTGCACCTTCTCAGGCAAACGCTCAAGCAACCCATTGGCTTCGGCGATGCAGGCAACCCGGCTTGACAATTGGCCGTGGCGGGCCGCCCGAAACAAGCGCTCCCAATCGCGAGGCACAAATGCCAACCCGACTTGCGCGTCACGCAAATAAGCAACAAGCGGATGGCTTAGAAACGAGCTTCGTGTCATCGAACCCGTCGGTCAATTTTGAAGTTGGTGGATCACGTCGTCGAGATCGGAGTAAACCACCGAACGGCACTGTGCTCGGTCAACAAAATCTGCCAGGCTATTGAATCCTGCACCACCTAGAACTGGAAAGTTGAAGCAGTTCTCTATCAAACGTTTCAATGTGGCAGACTTTGATAAATTTGAATATTCGGTTTTCGCGTTAGCCCGATAGGTCGGAAACACCACAGAAAAGGGAACAGCAGGCTGGGACGCAGCAAGGACGCTTTCAACCGGCGGTCGCATGTGAGCGACATTGCCTTTCAGCGTATCCGCCACAACATCGCCCAATACGACATTCGGACTCAACTTTCGGATAATGTCAATTGAAGCATTCTTTAAGCTGACCGGACGTGGAATAGGCCACAAAAGCCCATCCGATAAAGAAATCAAAGCCATCTCATCAGACAACAAGCGCCACCCCTTGCACAGCAATGCTGCGCAGAGTGTGCTCTTGCCACTGCCTGGGGCACCCGGAAAAACAAAGCCACGCCCTTCA
>JANOAP010000439.1:0-2762 GCA_031411175.1 Rhodoferax sp.
GACCGCCGCCCATCACGCCCAGAGTTACAGGTTGGCCGTCAATACCGGAGCCGGGAAGAATAGGCAGCGTTTGCGGCTTGGCGATGGCGTGCAGTTTGGTCATGAGAAGGTTGGCGAAGGTCGGTTGGACTGGCGTACGGACTGGCTCGAGGCGTCAAAGCGCGGGCGGCAAGCTCATGTCGCGCGCTGTCTGGGTCTGGGCGGCGCGGAAAGCCTCCAGCTTGCCACGCAGCGCGGCGTCGTCGCAGGCCAGCATGGCCACGGCAAACAGGGCGGCATTGGCGGCACCCGCGTCACCAATGGCAAAGGTCGCTACCGGAATGCCCTTGGGCATTTGCACAATGCTGTGCAGGGAATCGACACCGCTCAAGTGTTTGCTGGCCACCGGCACGCCCAGCACCGGCACCGTGGTTTTGGCCGCCAGCATGCCGGGCAAGTGGGCCGCACCCCCCGCCCCGGCGATGATGGCCTTGAGGCCGCGGCCCACCGCGCTTTCAGCGTAAGCGAACATGTCGTCCGGCATGCGATGGGCCGACACCACTTTGGCCTCGTGGTGAATGCCGAAGTGTTGGAGAATCTGTACTGCGTGCTGCATGGTGTTCCAGTCGGACTGGGAACCCATGACCACGCCAACCTGAATTTTGTTCATATCTGGAAATTGCTCGTAAGCTTGCAATTTTACTTTTTCACCCCAAGCTACCCAAAATGATTAACGTAACCGTCGAAAACTTTGATGCAGAAGTCATAGAAGCCTCTGCCCAAACCCCTGTGCTGGTCGATTTCTGGGCCCCTTGGTGCGGCCCCTGCAAGGTTATCGGGCCGCTGCTGGAGAAGATCGAGACCGAATATGGCGGGCGCTTCAAGCTCGTCAAGATTGATTCGGACCAGGAGCAGGAGCTGAGTCAGGCCTTTGGCGTCCGCAGCATTCCCACCTGCGTGCTGATGGTGGGCGGCAAGCCGGTCGATGGCTTCACAGGTGCCTTGCCCGAAGGCCAGATCAAGGCGTTTCTGGACAAGCATGTACAAGAATCCGGATATGGGGGCGATGTGCTGGAAGCCGAGGTCACCGGCGTTGAAGTGTCCGACGCCCCAGCCGCAGACGACCCCGACGCGGTGCGTGATGCCCTGCACCAGGCGGTGCTGCAAACCCCCGACAACGACGACGCGCGCTTTGACTACGTCAAGCTACTGCTAACCGAAGGCAGCACAGACGACGCCAAGGTCGCGTTTGCGCCGGTGATCGCCAAAACCGGTGTGGTGCGCAAGTTCGACTCCCTGCAACGCTGGATGAAAGCTATAGATTCAGTAGCTGGTCAAGCCGATCCTACGGGGGCTATCGGCACTTTTGATTCAAAAATAACTGCCAACAAGCGGGATTTTGACGCCCGCTTCGGTAAAGCCCAGGCGCTGATGGCCGCACAGCAGTGGACCGCCGCCATGGACGAGCTGCTTGATATCCTGATGCGCGACAAAACCTGGAGCGACGAGCTGGCCCGCAAGACCTTCATCGCGATTCTGGACATCATCGAGCCACCCAAGGTGAAGGTGGCCGATGGGCAGATTCCGCCGACCGACCCGACCGTCGCCACCTACCGCAGGCGCTTGAGCAGCGTGGTGCTGAGCTGAGTGGCGCTTTCAGACGTTGGGGCTCAATGCCCAAACAGCCAGCGGGTCAATGCAAACGTCAGCCCGAACAGCGCGGCATAGGCAAACACGGGCAGGCTGAATTCTCGGCGTGAATCTTGCCAGGCGCGGGCCCGCTCAACGAGCAAGCCGGCCACCACGGGTGCCATCAGAAGGTTGAGAATCTGCAACCAGTGCAGGCGGATCGCCAGCATGGGGAACAGCCACACCGTGATGGCACCGGCAACACAACCGGTGATGATGGCCCAGGCGACCTCGTGCGCAACCGTGACCGGCTTGTCACGCCCCGTGAGCTTGTACCAACCGGCCTTGAAGGCACCGCCAAAGAACTCAAACAGGATCTGCAAAACGAATTCACCGAAGAACTCGAACAACAGCTCAAACAGGAATTCAAGCATGGGTCAGACGATGAGCAGTGAGGGGGCGAACGGTAAGGCGGTGAGGCGGTGAGGCGGTGAGGCGGTGAGGCGGTGAAAGGGGGTGACCCGTGTTGCCGATAAGGCTAACCGGTCAGGCGGGCCAGCGCTTCTTGGTACTTGGCTGCGGTTTTGGCAATCACGTCATTGGGCACGCGCGGTGCCGGTGGCGTCTTGTTCCAGGGCTTGCCATTGATCTGCACCTGCTCAAGCCAGTCGCGCACAAACTGTTTGTCGTAGCTGGGCGGGTTAAGGCCTTTGGCGAAGCTTTCGTCGTAGCTCTCGGCCGGCCAGAAACGCGATGAATCTGGCGTGAGCACCTCGTCCATCAGGGTCAGCGTGCCCTGCGCGTCCAGGCCAAATTCAAACTTGGTGTCGGCAATGATGATGCCTTTTTTGATGGCGATCTCGCAGGCGGCCTTGTAGAGCTGGATGCTGATGTCACGCACGCGCGTGGCCAGGTCCAGCCCGATCATCTCCACCGTTTTCTCGAAGGTGATGTTCTCGTCATGATCGCCCACAGCGGCCTTGGCGGCGGGCGTGTAGATGGGTTCAGGCAGCCTGGACGCGTTTTTCAAACCAGCGGGCAGCTTGACGCCGCACACCGCCTGATTGTCTTGATACTCCTTCCAGCCGCTGCCCGCCAGATAGCCACGCACCACGGCCTCCACCGGCAGGGGCTTGAGGCGTTTGACCAGCATG
>JANOAP010000440.1:0-2694 GCA_031411175.1 Rhodoferax sp.
TCTCTGTCGGTTGGGTTAAGGAGTTCATTCAACGCCGTGCAGGGCGCACAGCGTCTTCATCCGGTGCATAGCCAGCTCAGGTTGTTGGAGGACGCTGGCCGCATCCGCCAGGCGAAACAGTTCGGCCAGGTGCACCAGCGAACGCGTGCTTTGCTGTCCGCCCACCATCGTGAAGTGGCTCTGGTGCCCGTTAAGCCAGGCCATAAACACCACGCCGGTTTTGTAGAAGCGGGTGGGCGCGGCAAAGATATGGCGCGACAGCGGCACAGTGGGGCCCAGGATAGCGTGAAACTTCTCGAGGTTGCCCTGCGCCAGCTCGCCCAGTGCGGCACTGGCGGCAGGCGCGATGGCATCAAAAATGCCCAGCAGGGCGTCGCTCTGGCCATGGACTTTGCTGGTGCCGGAGCTACCACCCGAGGTACCGTCCTTGAAGCCATCCCCGGCAATCAGCTCGGCGTAGTTGAAGTCGTCGCCGGTGTACATGCGCACCCCCTGGCCGTACAGGCCACCGGTGGTGGGCAGGCGGCGGCGCATGGCGATTTCCTTGTCTTTGTCCAGCAAGGAGATCTTGATGCCGTCCACCTTGTCGGGGTGTGCGGCGATGATGCCCAAGGCCGTGGCCATGGCAGCGTCCACATCCTTCGTTCCCCAATACCCCGCCAGCGCCGGGTCAAACATGTCGCCCAGCCAGTGCAGCACCACGGGTTGTTTTGCCTGGCTCAGGATGCGATCGTAGACCCGTTCATAGTCGGCCGGGCTTTTGGCCACACGCGCCAGGGCGCGGCTGGCCATCACAATGAGTTTGCCACCGAGTTTTTCGATGGCTTCCATCTGTTCTTCATAGGCGCGGATCACCTGGTCCACCGTGCTGACGTTCTCCAGCACCAGGTGGTCGGTGCCGCAGCCCGAGGCGACGAGCGCGGTTCCACCTTGGGCTGAGAAGTCTTTGGCTGCATCCAGTGAGCGGCGAATCAGCGCCAGTGAGGTGGGCCAGTCCAGCCCCATGCCGCGCTGTGCGGTGTCCATGCTTTCTGCCACGCCCAGGCCCAGCGACCACAGGTACTGGCGGTAGGCTATTGTTTTGTCCCAGTCCACGGCACATTGCAGCCAGGGGTCGATGGCAGCACGCGGGTCGGCCACCACGTGGGCGGCTGAGTAGACGATGCGGTTGAACGGCACGCGGGTGGCAGGCTGGGCCACGGCCGTGCCGCGCAGCGTGTAGGTTTGCAGTGCGCCTGAGGCATCAGGCAGCACAAGGGTCTGGGGCATGAGGGGCTCCGGGGGTATGTCTAAAGGTGTGTTTGGGGCTGTTATGGCCTGTTTTAGTGCCTTTTAGGAGATAAATCGTGCTCTAGGCCCCGTGGGATAAGCTTGACAAGCTACTAAACTTGTAGCGCTGGAACATCCACCCAGCGGCGTTCCTTCCAGCTTTGCAAGGCAGCTTCGACCAGTTGCACGCCCTTGGCGCCCTCGGGCAGGGTGAAGCGCCAGGGCGCGTCTTCCACCACGTGGCGAATGAATTCTTCCCACTGAATCTTGAAGCCGTTGTCGTACACCTGGGTGTCGGGCACCTCTTGCCACTGGTCAAAGAAGTTCATGGTTTGCTTCTCGTCCGGGTTCCACACCGGGCGGGGGGTGGTCACGCGGCTTTGTGCGCGGCACGACGTCAGGCCCGCCACGGCCGATCCATGGGTGCCGTCCACGTGGAAGGTGACCAGGTCGTCACGGCGCACCCGGGTGGCCCAGGACATGTTCATCTGCGCAATGACGGGTTCGCCGTTGTGGCCAATTAGCTCGGCGGTGGCGTAAGCCGCATCGTCGGCGGTGGCCTTGTAGGGCTTGCCGGCTTCGTCCCAGCGTTCGGGGATGTGGGTGGTGCCTATGCAGGAAACCGACTTGACTTCGCCAAACAGGTTGTCCAGTACATAGCGCCAGTGGCACATCATGTCCAGAATCATGCCGCCACCGTCTTCTGTGCGGTAGTTCCAGCTGGGGCGCTGGATGGGTTGCAGGTCGCCTTCAAAGACCCAGTAGCCAAACTCCAACCGCACCGAGAGCATCTTGCCGAAGAAACCGGCGCGGCGCAGCATGTCGAGCTTGCGCAAGCCGGGCAGGAAGAGTTTGTCCTGCACGGCACCGTGTTTGAGGCCGGTGGCTTTGTTGGCGGCTTCGGCCAGGCGGGCAATCTCCAGCGCCTCATTGAGGTTGGTGGCGATGGGTTTTTCGCAGTACACGTGTTTGCCTGCGCGGATGGCCTTGGCCAGCAGGGTGGGGCGCATCTGGGTGGTACCCGCGTCGAAGAACACGGTATCTGCCGGGTTGGCCAGGGCGGCATCCAGATCGGTGCCCCAGCGCTCAATGCCGTGGGCTTTGGCGAGGGCCTGCATCTTCTCGGCGTTGCGGCCAATCAGGATGGGGTCAGGCATGACTTTGTCGCCATTGGCAAGCGTCACGCCACCCTGCTTGCGGATGGCACAGATGGAGCGGATCAGGTGCTGGTTCATGCCCATGCGGCCGGTGACGCCGTGCATGATGAGGCCTAGTGTTTGGGTTGGCATAGTGATTGAATACGTGAGTAGAAACAAAGAAGAGGTAACGGATCTATTGGCCGACCTGCAAACCGGCGGCTTTCACCAGCCCGGCATTGCTTTTGATCTCGTCCTTGATGTAGGCATCAAATTGCTCGGGCTTGAG
>JANOAP010000441.1:0-2066 GCA_031411175.1 Rhodoferax sp.
CCAACCCAATCGCACCTTCGGGGCACGCCGTCAGACAGGCATTGCAGCGGGTGCACAAGTCCAGATCAATCGGGTTGTTGCGCGTCCAGCTCAGCTCGAAAGCCCCCAGCCAGCCGGTGAGCGCGTCGATGCGCCCGCCCAGCACCGGGTAACGTCGCTCCTGCGCGCCGCCCGCTCCAAAGGCGTTGCTGCCAGCGAAAGCGCTGCTACCCGTAGCTTGCGCAAAAATGACCACCTCCAACGCATCGTCCAGCAGGCCAGCCATGCGTTCGGCAGCCTCCAGCGGGCCAATGATCAGCAAGCGCCCTGCGCTCCTGAACGTGACCGTGGGCACCGGCTCGGGGTCGGGCAGATGGGCCAGCGCCAGCAGGGCCGCGATTTTGGGGCTGGCCTGGGACGCGTCCCGGCTCCAGCCACCGGTTTCGCGGATGTTGACGAACCGGATGGGCCGCCCGGAAGGCGATGGTGCACCTTCAGTTTGCGCTGCCAGCTCCGTGAACAGGCGCTGTTCCTGCGTGCAGGCCACCACCACGTCGTCGCCCGACAGAATCGCCTGCTGAAACGCACCGGCCTCGCGTCGGCACAGGGTGGAGTGAAGCGTTAGCGTTTCATGCAGGGCCTCGCCCAGCAGCTTGGCCTGCAGGGGCATGGTCTGGTTGCAGTCGCAAATCAGTGTGGTCATGGTCGGTTGGGGGTTCCAGCGTTGGGAGCGACTGTGCCACGAGTTCGGGCGCGGGGGTATTGGCATCATCCCGCAGTGCGGCATGCTGACCCTGGTCTGGCTCGCCCGGTTGAGTGGTCGTGTCCTGCCGTACTTTCTCGTTCTCTTTCTCTTCTTTTTCCTCTTCCTCATCAAACAGCTTGAGGAACTTGGCGCTGGTCATCTGGCGCAACATGGCCTGGGGAATCGGGTCAGAGATCGAGTAGTCGTCAATGTAGGTGTCCAGCCCGTCCATCACGTTGTAGTGCGGGTCGGCAAAGAGCTTCTTCATGGCGGCATTCTTGACATCTGCCGCCACACCGCGTGCCATGAAGGGTTTGAAATCTGATTCTGGCGTGAGGCTTTGCGCGTCTTGCAACGTAAGCAGCGCGGGAGGCGCTGGAGAGGCTGGAGAGGCAAAGTCAGGCGGCGTTTCTGACTGAGCCTGAGGCGGGTGCGACGCTGCCATGGGTGCAACGGGCGCTGTCGGCAGTGGGCTTATCTCCGGCTTGGCCTGCGGCGGGATTTCAGGCTCGGCCACGGGCTTGCCGCCTCGCACATCAAGCTTGCGCTGGGACCAGCGGCTTAAAAACCCGTCCGTCATCGCCCGCCCCCGCTTTCGCCGCCTTCTCCACCACCCGAGCCGCCGCCCCCAGCACCGCCGCCAAACTTTTTCTGGGTCGACACCGATGCCGGATTGCCAAACCGGTCCACGAGCGGCTTGAAGCTCTCGGGTCGTCTGCGTTTTTTAAGCTCCTGCTGGTAGTTCTCGTCAACAAACGCCTGCATCCATTCAACGACGTCGGGCGGTGCGCTCACCTGCTCCACCGTTTCCTGCGCATCCAGCCAGCGCCCGGCATCGTGGTAGCTCAGGGTCACAATCTGCGGAATGGCGATGGGCTCGGGCGCGTGCGCGGCCTCTTCCTCCATGCGCCACAGCACAAACCAGCAGGGTGCATCGGTTGTGGCGTTGAGGTAGTAGCCTTCAGCGTCATCTTTGAACAATTCGACCTTGTAGCCCGGATGCAGCCAGCGCTGCTCAGAATCACTTTGATAGAGAAGCCGGGGCTGCGTGCCAAAGGCCAGCTCGCCGGTCACCACCTCGGCTAGCACCCAGCGCCAGGTCTGCCAGCGACTGGCTGCGCCCTCAATGCGCTCCCGGCGCATGACAACAGCAACTTCAATGGCGGGGCGAGGCATAGACATGATAGGTGCGATGGTAATCGTTGGTTGTCGCTGGCTGCTGCTGCCCAACTGCTGCCGTCTTGTAGCCGAATAATAATTCGCCTATACTGACTATTCCATGAAACCCAAAGACGACGAAAAACTGCGCGCTATCTCCGAGGCCACCTTCGCCCTGGTCGAG
>JANOAP010000442.1:0-7200 GCA_031411175.1 Rhodoferax sp.
GCCGCTGCTGGACCGCTACAAATACGCCACACGCCACCCGGAACTCGCACCAGCAGAACACCGCCGCCGCGCGCTGGACGTACTGATCCGCCCTATGGAAGCGCAGTTGCAGCAGACACGCTGGCTGCTCGGACCACACATGTCCATCGCCGATGTGGCACTGTTCCCGTTTGTGCGGCAGTTCGCGGGTGTTGACCAGGCCTGGTTTGACGCGCAGCCGCTACCCGCGTTGCAGGCATGGCTCACCACGTGGCTGGACGCCAGTCTGTTCAAAGCGGTGATGCAAAAGCAGTGACCCTCAAGACATTCACCTCTTCAGGCTTCTCCTCATTGCAGCGCCGCGCCCAGGTTGCCCGTATTGGCCCGCACGCCCGGCAGCGGCTCCAGACCAAAGCGCTGCGTGATGAGCTTGAGGATGGACGTGGTGTCATAAGACGTTGAGTCAATGAACCCCCGCTTCACATTCGGACCGATGATGAGAGCGGGCACCCGCGTGCCGGGACCCCAGCGGTCACCCCAACCGGGACCGGTGGGTGGCGGCACATGGTCCCAGTAGCCACCGTTTTCGTCATAGGTCACCACCACCAGCATGTCTTTCCATTGCGGGCTGGCACGCAGTTTGTCCAGCACGTCGGCAATGTGGGTGTCGCCACGCATGATGTTGGTGTAAGACGGGTGCTGGTTGTCGCGCCCGGCCGGTTTGTAGAAAGACACGGCAGGCAACTTGCCCGCACCAATGTCTGCCATGAAGTCTTCGCCGTCCTTGATGAATCTGGCACGGTCTGCCGTCCCCGGCGCAAAGCGCGAGTAGTAGTTGAACGGCTGGTGATGCGGCTGAAAATTCGGTGATGGCGCCGGTGCGTGGTAAATCACATGGCGGGGCACTTCGGGGGCTTGCGTGCCGTCCGCCACAGCCTCGTTCCAGCCGCCTGAGTACCAGGCCCAGCTCACACCTTTGGCAGACAGGGTGTCGCCCACCGTTTTGCTTGTCTGGGGTGGTACGGGCTCGCCCAGATTGATGCTGCCCAGCTTGCCGCCCTTGGGGTTGGCGTGGGTGCGCAGACCATCGGGTGCCGGCGGAATGCCACTGGGCTGGTAAGCAGGTTGTGAGGTGTTGACCGAGTAGCCATCCGCGGTGGCCTGCCCGCCCAAACCACTGCTGAAAATTTGCGCCGCACCCACATTGGCCGAAGGCGAATCAGGCTTTTTAAGCAGCTTGCCCGATGCATCCAGCTTGACGCGCATGCTCTCCGGCGCATTGGGAAACAGCGGTGTGCAGGCACAAATCAGCCACTGGTGGTTCAGGTAGGAACCGCCAAATGCGCCTTGAAAAAAGTTGTCTGCCAGCGTGTACTCCCTGGCCCATTGCCACAGCCGGAACTTGCTGCCGTCACTTCCACCGTCGTAATGACCCATGGTCCAACCGCCGACCTGTGACATGGCGGCAAACATGTTGTTTTTGCCACCGTTGATCTGTTCCTGGTTGTAAAAGTAATCATGAATCGGGCTGGGCACCAGCATCGTGGGCGGGCGGTTCACGGGCGCTGCGTCAATGCGAAACGGCTTGTTGGGCATGCGCGGGTAGGCCGGGTCAGGCTTGCCGTCGCGCGCAAAGGTGATGAGCTCTTTCAGTGGCGTGCCATCGTGGTCAAGTTGCGTCATTTGCTCTGGCGTGGCGCGGCTGATGCCATTGGCGCCCGGGAACAGGCCGTACAGGTTGTCAAAGCTGTGGTTCTCGGCATAGATCACCACGATGTTCTGGATACGCTGGATTTTGCTGCTGTCCGCCGACGGAGTTGGTGAATTCGCACAGCCACTCAACAAGGCCAAAACAGCCAGAGCCACACCAACCTCAGCCAATGCATTTAGCCGCTGGTAACCGGTTTTTTTTGTCATGCCTGTCTCCATCAAACGGGGTTTGCACGTTCAGGCGCGCACAACCACTTTACCAATTTCAGGCCAGCGCCGGTGCGCCAGCATCCATGCGCACAGCCCAACGCTCAGGATGGCCACCGACATCCAGGCCAGCGACACGGTGGAGTGCATGACCAGCGGAGCCAGCACACCTGCCGTGATGCTGTTGGACATGGACGCCATAAAAATCTGCAGCGAGGCCGCCATGCCGCGCCGTTCGGGGTGCAAGTCCAACAGCAGCAGGCTGATGGCCGGGTTCATCAGCGCCCAGCCAAAGCAGGACAGCGACAGCGGCAGCAGCGCCCAGGCCACATGGGCGGTGAAGACCAGGTTGGCCAGCAGGTTGATGGCTGCAGCGCAGACCATGATGACAAAGCCGTGGCGAATCTGCCGCTTGGGTGGCATCTTGCCTGCGATACGACCGCTGACCCAGGCACCGCACACAATGCCCAGGCCATTCAACACGAACAGCCAAAAGAACTGGGTGGGTGCCAGACCCAAATGCTGCCCCAGGAAAATCTGGGTCGAAGTGATGTAGACAAAGGTGCCACTGAATGGCACACCCACCGCCACGGCCAGCATCAGCACGCGCGGATCACGCCCCAGGCTCACATAGCCACGCAGCAGGTTGCCGATCTCAAACGGCTGCCGGTGCGAGTGGTGCAGCGTCTCTGGTAACAGCCGCAGATTGGCGACCCAGAGCAGGCTGCCGAAAATCACCATGGCCCAGAAAACGCTGCGCCAGCCCAGCCAGACGAACATCCAGCCGCCGATGAATGGCGCCACGGCGGCGGCTCCGGCAAAAAAAATAGTGACCATGCTCATGATGCGCTGCGCATCGCCAGGTGCGAACATGTCGCGCGGAATGGCCCGTGAAATCACGATGCATGCCCCCGAGGCCAGCCCCTGCAGGGCCCGAAACAGGACCAGTTGCCCGATGGACGCCGACAGGGCGCATCCGGCACTGGCGAACGTGAAAATGGCCAAGCCCCACAACACCATGGGCCGCCGCCCAAAACTGTCTGACAGCGCCCCATGAAACAGGCACATGACGCCAAAGCCGAACAGATACGCCGACAGCGTTTGCTGCATTTGCACCGGCGAAGCACCCAGAGATTGCGATATGCCGGAGAACGCCGGCAGATAGGCATCCACCGACAAGGGCCCCAACACTGCGAGAGCGGCTAGCAAAACGGCAAAAGTCCAGCGCGGTGCGCGCCAGAGGCGATGGGCATCAGGATGCATTGAGCCCTGATCATATCGGTATCATGTCTCGATGCGTCAAACCCTCACTTCGCTGCAACATGGGCCGCAAAGGCTGGGCAACACGTTTCTGGCGTGGCTGGCGGGCTGGCACCGGGTGTTCTTTTTTGGTGCTTTGGCGATGGTGATGATCCTGTCGCGGGCGACGTATGACCGCACCAACCGCGCCGCCATTGCACGGCATATTCACGTGACCACCTGGCAGATCCTGCCGTGGTTCACCCTGCTTTCAGCACTGATCAGTCTGGTGCTGATCCGCATTGTGGTGGTGACGGCAACAAACTATGGGCTGTCGCAGTACGCGCTGGAGATGGTGGTGCGCGTGCTGGTGCTGGAGCTGATTCCCCTGGTGGCCGCCCTGTTTGTCACCCTGCGCTGTGCGCTGGCGGTGAATGCGCCAACGGCCGACATTTACATTCCGCGCAACCTCAACGTGCTGGGCGGGCTGAAGACTGACCGCATCCGCGATGAGCTGGTGCCGCGCGTGATTGCCTATGCGTTTTCTGTGCTGACCATGGCCGTGGTCAGCAGCCTGGTGGCGCTGGTGCTGGCCTATGTCGGCGTGTATGGCCTGTCGCCCTGGGGCCTGGCCAATTACACCCGCACCGTGGGCCAGGTGTTTGATCCCGTCGTGCTGATGGGCTTCGCGCTCAAGACCCTTTTCTTCAGCCTGGCGGTGGCCGTGATCCCCATTGCTGCAAGCCTGGACCGGCCCGCGCAGGATGCCGATGCGGCAACGCCCGTGCAACCCGGCACGGTGCGTCTGTTCATGGCGCTGGTGCTGATTGAAGGTCTGTCGCTGGCCGTCAAATACATCTGAGGTAATGACACACCCCCCGGCTACGCGCACTGCGTGTCGCTCCGCTTTCCCCCTTGCTGGGGGCAACACCAGCAGCCTGGCAGAGCCAGTTCTGCGGTGTTCCTGGTAAACACGTGCTGACCCAACGCCTGGCTCGGTTCTGAGTTGTTACCATCAGAGAACACATTCGCCAAGCGCACGCTCAAAGCCAAGCACGAC
Source organism: Rhodoferax sp. (assembly GCA_031411175.1). Classification (GTDB taxonomy): domain Bacteria; phylum Pseudomonadota; class Gammaproteobacteria; order Burkholderiales; family Burkholderiaceae_C; genus JANYCG01. Next base: position 4,196 of record JANOAP010000442.1, read on the forward strand.
AATCGCCACCCATGACGCCCGAAGAGTCCAAGCCGCCGCCATATGGCGAACCCACACCGCCGCCCATTCCTCATGTCGAGTTGAAGGCGGTGCTGTTGCTGGCTTTCACAGCCGTGCTGGTGTGCGGTTTTTTGCTTTATGTGATGGTGGCGCGGGGTGTGTTTGAGAACAAGCAGCAACTGGTACTGGTGGCTGACGATTCCGAAGGTGTGCAGGTAGGCATGGACATCACGTTTTCGGGTTTTCCTATCGGGCGGGTGCAGCGCATTGAACTCAATCCGGAAGGCAAGGCGCATATCGTGATTGACGTGCCCGCCAAGGATGCCCATTGGCTGCGGACCTCCAGCATTTTCACCATGGAGCGTGGTGTGGTCGGAGAAACCAAAATCCGCGCCTTCACGGGTGTATTGACCGACCCGCCGCTGCCGCCAGACGCTGTACGCAATGTGCTGCGGGGCGACACCAGTTCGGAAATACCGCGCCTGGTGGCCTCAATGCGCGCCTTGCTGGAAAACCTGGCCACCATGACCGGGGCAGAATCCAGCCTGAATGCCAGCCTGGGCAACGTGCAAACCATCACCACATCCATCAGTGGCAGCATGACCGGGCGCTACGGCGTGCTGGGCACCCTGCTGGGCGGCGACACCCATGCCAAAAAAGTGATGGCTGCGTTGGACCGCACCAACGCCCTGCTGGCCAAAGCCGACGAGCGGGTGTTTGGCAGCAAGGGCGTGATGGACGAAACCCAGGCCGGCATTGCCCAGCTCAACGCACTGCTGGGCGATGCCCGCAACAGCCTCAAACGGGTTGACGCGGTTCTTGCCGAAGCCCAAGGCCTGGCCGCCGAGACCAAGGGGCTGGCCATTGAGGCAAAAGGCGTGGCGGGCAATGTGCGTGCTGCCACAACCGATTTGGCGGTGCTGCGCAGCGAGGTGGATGCCAGCCTGCGCAAGATTGGCAGCCTGGTGGAAGAAATCAACCGCAAATGGCCTTTTGCGCGTGACACGGAGCTCAAGCTGCCATGAGATGGCTCACATCAATTGCCCTCTCTGTGCTGGCCGTATGGTTGGCAGGCTGCGCCAGCCCCGTCGTGCCACCCGACTGGCAGACCAACTCACACGGTGCACTCAAAGATTTTTCATCCGCCTACTTGAGTGGCAACAGCCGCGTGGCCAATCTGGAGTTGGTACGCGCCAGGAACGAGATCGCCAGCACGGGCAGGCCTGACCTGATCGCCCGGGTTGAAGCCGTGCGTTGTGCCATGCGGGTGGCCAGCCTGGAGTTTGACAACTGCTCTAGCTTTGATGCGGCTGCACAGGACGCGGGTCTGGGCGAGCGTGCCTACGTCGCGTTCCTGACCGGGCGCTGGCAGACGATGGATGCGGCCCAGATCGCGATGCTGCCCGAGCACTATCGCACCTTGGTCACGGCCAAAGAAGCTGCTTCCCAAAACGCGGCCCTGTTGAATCTCAGCGAGCCCCTGTCACGCCTGATTGCGGCAGGTGCTTTGTTACAAATTGGACAGCTATCGCCACAAGGCGTCAACTTCGCCGTCAACACCGCGTCTGACCAGGGTTGGCGCAGGCCACTGCTGGCGTGGCTGGGTGTGCAGCTCAAGCTGGCGGACGCGGGCGGCGACGTCGCTGCCAGAGCGGCCATCCAGCGGCGTATCGATCTGGTGTCGGGTGACCCCGCGCCAAAAGACCCGCCGTCGAAGCCCTGAGCGCTTTTTATGAGTTGAGGCCTTGAGACTCTGGGTCAGGCCCCGCGAATCTTGCCCCACCACAGCTTGACGGAAACCTTCATGCGCTGACCCATTTGCCAAGGCTCGGACTGCCGCACCCGCTCCATCAAGTTGTCTTTCCAGACCTTCCAGCGCGGGTACCAGGCTGCAAACCACTCAAACTGCATCAGGGCGGGCTGGGTTAGCTGAAACAGCCGGGCCAGCAGCGCCGTACCGGTGAGCTTGGCCGCAATCAGCAGGGTAAAACCCAGAATAAAGTGCCCGTGCCCAAATAAAAGCAGGGCCAGCAACTTGAAGGGCAGCAGGGCAATCATCGGAATGCCAAACACCAGTAAGGCGCCCCAGCGCGGCAGCGTCGAAATGCGACGTTCCAGAAACGCCCAAAGCGGCAACCGCGCCAGCCGTGCCAGCAAGCGGGCCAATGGTTCCCAGCCCCATTCCTCAAACAGCAGAATGATGGCAAGGATGCCGAAAGTCAGGCCACGAAGGATGCGTCTTAGCAATGCCATGGGGTGACATTGTGGGGCATGCCCCCTCACAGCACCCTTCAGCCCGGCCAATTGATTTACAGCGGCCGACTTGAAAACCACCGAAAAGCCTTTATCATTAGCACTCGTAGGAGTTGAGTGCTAACAACACCAAACCCACAAGTTAACGAGCGCCAACTTAGTCGATGGTGCTTTTTGACCTTACGTACGATTTAGCAACCCTTGTTTCAAAACTTAGGAGATCTCATGAAACTTCGCCCTCTCGCAGACCGCGTGATTGTCAAACGCGTCGAAAACGAAACCAAGACTGCTTCTGGCATCGTCATTCCCGACAGCGCTGCTGAAAAGCCTGATCAAGGTGAAGTGCTGGCCGTGGGCCCAGGCAAGAAAACTGACAAGGGTGACCTGCTCGCCATGAATGTCAAGGTCGGTGACCGTGTTCTGTTTGGCAAGTACAGCGGCCAGACCGTCAAGGTTGACGGCGATGAGCTGTTGGTCATGAAAGAAGATGACCTCTTCGCTGTTGTTGAGAAGTAATTCAATCACTATCGGATTTATAGCTAGCTATTCACGTTCTATGTGGGCTAGCAGTTCATTTCACTTAAATTAGGAGCCTATCATGGCAGCAAAAGACGTAATTTTCGGCGGCGAAGCCCGCGCACGCATGGTCGAGGGTGTGAACATCCTGGCTAACGCAGTCAAAGTAACCCTGGGCCCTAAAGGCCGTAATGTGGTTCTGGAGCGCTCGTTTGGCGCCCCAACCGTGACCAAAG
>JANOAP010000443.1:0-15644 GCA_031411175.1 Rhodoferax sp.
GCAAGCTGCCGGCCGACGAGCAGGCCCAGTTGCCACCGCAGGTACAGGTGTTTCACGTGGAACAGTTGCAGGTACCAGGCCTGGAAGCCCAGCGCTGCCTGGTCTGGATGCGCCCCGCGCCACCTTCGGGCCTGGCGCCGATGGTGGTGGAAGAAATCCGCCGCGCGCTGGATGTCTTGCGCGCCAACGGCCTGACCATGCTGTTGGTGGAGCAGAAGCTTGATATTGCTTTGCCCTTTACCAGCCGCGCCTTCGTCATCATCAAGGGGCGCATTGCCCTGACGGAGCGCAGCGCGCAGCTGGCCGCCCGTGACGATCTGGGTCAGCTGTATTTCAAGCTGGCGGCCGAATCCGCCTAGCCAACCCACGCAGGAGTCCGCCATGCAGCACTGTTCGTTCACCACCACCCAGGCGCAGTTCCAGGTGCTGCGCACCCTGAGCGGCGACCCCCAATGGCTGCGCGCCGTGACGCAGAACCTGCCTGCAAGCCGCTGACCGCGCATGCTGATCTGCTGACGCCACCCCCAACCTTCCAAGGAGATTGCCATGAACCCGTCCACCCCCATGGTCCCGATCCACGGGCTGCACCACTTTGCCTATCGCTGCCGCGACGCCGAGGAAACCCGGCACTTTTACGAAGACCTGCTAGGCCTGCCGCTCACCCACATCGTGCGGGCCGACACCATCCCGAGCACGGGCGAGCACTGCCCCTATGTGCACCTGTTTTTCGAGATGACCGACGGCAGCTCGATGGCGTTTTTTGACCTGGGTGACAACATCGCTTCAGAACCTTCACCCAACACGCCGCGCTGGGCCAACCACATTGCGTTGCGGGTGGGTTCGGCCGATGCCGTGCGCACAGCGCTGGCCCGGTTGCAGGCTGCCGGGGTGGATGTGATCGGCCCGGTGGACCATGACGGCTTCGTGCTGTCCATCTACTTTTTTGACCCCAATGGCATCCGGCTGGAGCTCACGGTCAATACGGCCAGCGACCAGACGTTGACCCAATACCGGCGCGATGCGCACGCCGCGCTGGCTGCCTGGACGGCCGAGAAAGCCGCACGCGAAACTGCACAGGTGCCCGCATGAGCGCGCCGTTGAAGTACGAAACCCAGGCCGAATGGGTCCACGTCCAGTTTGCTGAAAAGGCGGCCTTCAAGGCGGTCTATGGCTTTGCCGGCTCGCTGGGCACGGTACATCTGGAGGGCATCCGCTACACGCCCAAGGGTCGCAATTCGAAGACGCTGCTGATCTACATGCACCCGGCCTCGACCTTGCAACTCTTGCCCATGCCGCGCGCCATGGCCGAGCACGGCCTGCACGTGCTGTGCGCCGGCAGCCGTTACGCCCGAAATGACAGCGCGCTCATCATGGAAAACGTGGTGGTGGACCTGGGTGCCTACGTGCGCCATGCGCGCGAGGTCTGGGGCTATGAAAAGATTGTGCTGGCGGGCTGGTCGGGTGGCGGCTCGTTGTCGCTGATGTACCAGTCGCAGGCCGAACGCCCCAGCATCACCCACACCCCGGCGGGCGACCCCTGCCACATCATGGCGGCAGGGCTGCTGCCGGCCGATGCCTTCATTTTCCAGGCGGCGCATGTGTCGCGGGCCGTGACCTTTGCCGACTGGATCGACCCCAGCGTGATTGACGAGAACGACCCCGACCAGCGCGATCCCGAGCTGGACATCTACAACCCGGCCATCCAGCCGCCCTACAGCGCCGAATTTCTGGCGCGCTTTCGTGCCGCACAGTTGGCTCGCGTGCGCCGCCGCACGGCCTGGGTGCGCGACACGCTGGAGATGCTCAAGCGCAAAGGCGGCAACGAGATTGAGCGCGGCTTTGTCACCCACCGCACCATGGCCGAGCCGCGTTTTCTGGACGGAACCATCGAACCCAACGACCGGCCGATTGGCACCTGCTTCATGGGCGTGCCCGAGACAGCCAACAACGGCCCCATTGGCCTGGCGCGCTTTTCCACCTTGCGCTCCTGGTTGTCACAGTGGTCACCGGACGACACCAACGCCCATGGCGAAAAGTCGGCTGCCGGCATCAGCGTGCCCATGCTGGCGATTGAGCACAGCGCAGATGACGCTGTGCCCAAGCCACATACGCAGCGGATCTTTGACGCCGCCGCCAGCCGCGACAAAACCATGGAAGTGATCAAGGGTGCCAACCACTACTTTGTGGGCCAGCCCGAATTGTTGCAGCAGGCAGTGAGCCTGTGTATGGGCTGGATGGAAGAGCGAAACCTGCTGGGTTAGTGCAGGGCGGGTGTCCGGCAGTGTTTGGAGCGGGTGATGAGAATCGAACTCACGTATCGAGCTTGGGAAGCTAGCGTTCTACCATTGAACTACACCCGCACTGGCGAAGATTATAGGTCGCGTGCCCTGTCTCTGCACCTCCTTTCCATTTGAGAAAATTACCCAAGGCTGGGCTATTTCAAGAGCGGAGGAGCGGTTTCCACATGGGCATAGCTATTCTTTGAAGATGTTAAAATCTGGTTGATTCAACTAAAATTTTGATCTTTTGAAGGAGCCGTCATGCATGCAGTCGGATTGTTTGAAGCAAAAACGCATTTGAGCGAATACGTCATGCGCGCCGAGGCTGGCGAAGAAGTCATCATCACGCGGCACAACAAGCCAGTGGCGAAGATTGTGCCACTGCACGCGAAACCCGTTTTGACTGCGCAGGTCATTCCGAAGTTTGTGCAGCGCACGTTCAACATGGGGCCTCTTTTGGTGAAAGAGACCAATATGAACCGCTTGGCAGCTGAGCTGGACAACCTGGAATTCATCAAGTTGACGGCGCGCCTTGAGCGTGACGCCAAGAAACGCAAGCGCGCCAATGAAGCTGCCTGACACCAATGTCCTGGTTAGCTCAGTCAATGAATTCAGCGCTGTCCGCGACCAAGCCGCGACCTGGTTGGAACAAGCGTTTGACAGCGAGACGGGCATCGGATTTGCGTGGCTCGCGCTGGTGGGGTTTGTCCGTGTCTCAACGCAACGGGGCATTTTAAAAACACCTCTTTCGCCAGCCAACGCACTGGAGTTGATGGACGCGTGGTTGTCGCACCCCCGCGCCCGCATACTTCAACCCACTGATCGCCACGGCGACATCCTGGCCAGACTGTTGCTCGTCGCGGGAACGGCTGGGAATCTCACCAATGATGCGCATCTGGCCGCGCTGGCGATTGAGCATGGTTGCACGATAGGGAGCTTTGACAAAGACTTCAAGAAATTTCCGGGCATCAAACTTGATTTGCTGGCCTGACCTGCTGATGCGAACTTCGTCGCTCCTTTTTATTCCTGAATACTGACTTCTGTTCGACTTATGACAACACCGACTTCAACCTCCACGAGTTCTCCTACCTTTACCGTCGCCGACATTCGCAAGTCCTTCCTCGACTTCTTTGCAAGCAAGGGCCACACCGTGGTGCCGTCCAGCTCGCTGGTCCCCGGCAACGACCCTACGCTGATGTTCACCAATTCCGGCATGGTGCAGTTCAAGGACGTGTTCCTGGGCACTGACAAGCGAACTTATGTGCGTGCCGCGTCCGTGCAGGCCTGCCTGCGCGCCGGTGGCAAGCACAACGACCTGGAAAACGTGGGCTATACCGCGCGCCATCACACGTTTTTTGAGATGCTGGGCAACTGGAGTTTTGGCGACTACTTCAAGCGAGATTCTCTGAAATGGGGTTGGGAGCTGCTGACCCAGGTCTACAAGCTGCCTGCCGACAAGCTCACTGCCACCGTCTACATTGACGACCAGGAAGCGTACGACATCTGGACGAAAGAAATCGGCCTGCCGCCTGAGCGCGTGATCCGCATTGGCGACAACAAGGGCAAAAAATACGCGTCCGACAACTTCTGGATGATGGCCGACACCGGCCCCTGCGGCCCGTGCAGCGAAATCTTTTACGACCATGGCGACCACATCCCTGGCGGCCCGCCTGGCAGCCCCGGTGAAGACGGCGACCGCTTCATCGAAATCTGGAATCATGTGTTCATGCAGTTCGACATGCAGGCCGATGGCTCGCTCGTCAAGCTGCCCGCGCCCTGCGTAGACACCGGCATGGGCCTGGAGCGCCTGGCCGCCATCCTGCAGCACGTGCACAGCAACTATGAAATTGATATTTTTGACGCGCTGATCAAGGCCGCTGCCCGGGAAACCGGCTGCACTGACCTGGACAACAAGAGCCTGCGCGTGATTGCCGACCACATTCGCGCCACCGCGTTTTTAGTGAGCGACGGCGTGATCCCGTCCAGCGACGGCCGCGGCTACGTGCAGCGCCGCATCATTCGCCGCGCCATTCGCCACGGCTACAAGCTGGGCAAGAAGACGCCGTTCTTCCACAAACTGGTGGCCGACCTGACCGCCAAGATGGGCGATGCTTACCCCAAGCTCAAGGCAGATGAGAAGCGCATTACCGAGGTGCTGAGGGCTGAAGAAGAACGGTTTTTTGAAACACTGGCCACCGGCATGGAGATTTTGGATGCTGCGCTGGCAGGCGATGCCAAAGTGCTTTCTGGTGACGTGGCCTTCAAGCTCCATGACACCTACGGCTTTCCGCTGGACCTGTCCGCCGACGTGTGCCGCGAGCGCGACGTGGCGGTAGACGAAGTCGGTTTCAACGCCGCCATGGACAAGCAAAAGTCCCAGGCCCGCGCCGCAGGCAAGTTCAAGATGGACAAGGCGCTGGACTACACCGGTGCGGGCAACGAATTCGTGGGCTACGACAAGCTGGAGTCTGCTACTAAAGTTCTAGCTATCTATGTAGATGGAACGGGGGCTAGCGAGCTAAAGCCGGGTCAAAACGGCATCATCGTGCTGGAGACCACGCCGTTCTATGCCGAGTCGGGCGGGCAAGTGGGGGACGAGGGCGTTTTATTTACAGGTCCAAGGCCATTGTCACGGGATACATTGGAAGTAAATCTACCGTCCGGCGCTGTTCGTTTTTGGGTCGATGACACCCAAAAAATCAAAGCCGACGTGTACGGTCACCACGGCCTGCTTGCCACTGGCACCCTGAAAGTCGGCGACGCCGTCACGGCGCAAGTCAACACCGAGCGCCGCGCTGCTTCCATGCGCAACCACAGCGTGACCCACATCATGCACAAGGCCTTGCGCGAAGTGCTGGGTGACCACGTACAGCAAAAGGGCAGCCTGGTGAACGCAGAGCAGACCCGGTTTGACTTTGCCCACAACGGCCCGGTGACCGATGCCCAGATCAAAGAGATCGAGAAGCGCGTCAACGCCGAGATCCTGACGAACTCGGCCACACAAGCCCGCCTGATGGACATTGAATCGGCCCAGAAAACCGGCGCGATGATGCTGATTGGCGAGAAGTACGGCGAGACGGTGCGCGTGCTCGATATCGGCAGCAGCCGCGAGCTGTGTGGCGGCACGCACGTGCAGCGCACCGGCGACATTGGGCTGTTCAAGATCACCAGCGAAGGCGGCGTGGCCTCGGGCGTGCGGCGCATTGAAGCCATCACCGGCCACAACGCGCTGGCCTATTTGCAGCAGCTCGAAGACTCAGTGGGCCAGGCGGCGGGCGCACTCAAAGCCCCGGTGGTGGAGCTCAATGACCGCATCCACCACATGCTGGACCACGTGAAAGTGCTTGAGAAAGAAGTCACGGCACTCAAAGGCAAGCTGGCCTCTGCCCAGGGCGATGAGATGCTCGCGCAAGCGATTGAGTTGACCGGTAAAGACGGCAAAGGCATCAAGCTGCTGGTCGCCAAACTCGATGGGGCCGATGCCAAAACCTTGCGCGACACCATGGACAAGCTCAAGGACAAGCTCAAAACCGCTGTCATTGTGCTGGGTGTGGTGGAAGGTGATAAATCGACAGGGAAGGTGCAGATCGCCGTGGGCGTCACAGCGGACAGCACCGCCAAGGTCAAGGCCGGTGAACTCGTCAACTTCGTTGCGGGCCAGGTGGGCGGCAAGGGCGGTGGCAAGGCCGACATGGCCATGGCCGGTGGTACCGAGCCCGCCAAGCTGGCGGCTGCACTGGCCAGCGTGCAGGCCTGGGTCAGTGAACGGGTCTGAACCCGTGTTGAGGCTGCACCGCCTTTGCCTGACATGGCTGGCGGTTTCGTTGCCCCCCACAATTTGGGCTGGTCTTACCCTGGTCGCGATGGTGCCGCTCAATGCCGTTGCGGCGAATGAGCGAGCCAACGGTGCTGAGAAGGGGGTTGCGAAGGATGCCCAGAAGGGTGCCGAGGTCAGTCGCTGGCCCGCCCATCAGGCAGCCCCCCGGCTGGAGGCCACTGACCTGGACGGTAAGCTGTGGCGCATTCAGGAATTACGCGGACGTGCAGTGCTTCTCTATTTCGGGGCCAGTGCCTGCGAGCCCTGCCGTGTGGACGTCCTGGGTCTGCACAAGTTGGCGGAAATACATGACTCGGAAAAACTCGTGATCCTGGTCATCAACGTCAAGGAATCCAGTGACATGGCGGAGCAATATGCCAAAGATGCGGCGTTGACACTGCCGGTGCTGCCTGATACAACGGGTGCTATGGCTAAAGCTTGGGGCGCCACCTCTTTCCCGGCCACGGTGTTGGTCGCAGCCGATGGCAAACCCCGTCAGCGAATACGCGGCAAGGTGGACTGGTCCAGCCCGCAGGTCGCCAAACTGATTGAGTCTCTTTTCAGGCGCGAAAAGCTGGGCCCGCGCTCCCCCAACCCTTGAAACCAACCCATAACAGGACTCCGATGACAGAAGCTCTCATCATTGACGCCTGCCGAACCCCGCGCGGCATTGGCAAGTTTGGCAAAGGCGCGCTCGCCGACATGCATCCGCAGCACCTCGGCGCTGCCGTGCTCAAGGCACTGGCCGAGCGCAACGGCATCAACACGGCCGACGTGGACGACATCATCTGGGGCACCAGCTCGCAGCGTGGCGCTCAAAGCGGCGACCTGGGTCGCATGTCAGCGCTGGACGCAGGCTACGACGTGCGCAGCAGCGGTGTCACGCTGGACCGCTATTGTGGTTCAGGTATTACGTCGGTAAATCTTTGCGCGGCCAGCATCATGTCGGGCATGGAAGACCTGATGGTTGCCGGTGGCACCGAGATGATGTCCATGCCCGGCAGGCGCAGTGCCGAGGAAGGTCCGCTGATGATGGACAGCGGCAACCTGCGCCTGCGTGCCTCACACCCCCAGTCGCACCAGGGCGTTTGCGCCGACGCGATCGCCACCCTGGAAGGCATTACCCGGGCCGATCTGGACGCGCTGGCACTGGAGAGTCAGCGCCGTGCCGGGCACGCGATTGCCAACGGCCACTTCAAGAAAAGCCTGGTGCCGGTGTACAAGGCCGATGGCAGCCTGGCGCTGGACCACGAAGAGTTTCCCCGCCCGCAAACCACCGCCGAAGGCCTGGCCAGCCTGAAGCCCGCGTTTACCGCCATGGCCGATGTGCCCCTGGACGCGCTAGGTAATACCTACCGCAGCCTGATCCTGCAAAAGCACCCGGGGCTGGAGATTAACTTTGTGCACCACGCGGGCAACTCGTCCGGTGTGGTTGATGGCTCGGGCGCGCTGCTGCTGGCGTCGCCCGCCTATGCCAAAAAGCATGGCCTGAAACCCCGCGCCCGCGTGGTTGCTTTTGCCAACATGGGTGACTCTCCCACGCTCATGCTGAATGCCCCTGTGCCTGCCGCGCGCAAGGTGCTGGCCAAGGCCGGGCTGACGCTGGACGACATTGATCTGTTCGAAATCAACGAGGCCTTCGCCGTGGTGGCCGAGAAGTTCATCCGCGACCTCAAGCTGGACCGCAACAAGGTCAATGTGAATGGTGGTGCGATGGCGCTGGGCCACCCGATTGGCGCAACCGGTTCGATGCTGATCGGCACGTTGCTGGACGAGCTGGAGCGGCGTGACCTCAAGCGCGGCCTGGTCACCATGTGCGCTGCGGGCGGCATGGCCCCAGCCATCATCATCGAACGCATCTGAAAATTTTTTGAAAGAGACACAGCATGAAACTCACCCACATGTCCGCCGTCGTTACCGGTGGCGCATCCGGTCTGGGCCTGGCCTGTACACGCCAACTGGTGGCGCGCGGCGTGCCCGTGGTCATCGTTGACCTGAACCGCGAAAAGGGCGAAGCGGTAGCCGCCGAGCTGGCCCCCCACGTGCGCTACGTACACGCTGACGTGTGCGATACCGACCAAATCAACGGCGCACTGGATGCTGCTGAATCCATCGCACCGCTGCGCGCGCTCATCCACTGCGCGGGCATTGGCGGCCCGGTGCGCCTGGTCGAAAAAGATGGTCAACCCGGCTCGCTGGAAAAGTTTGAGAACATCGTGCGCGTGAACCTCATCGGTACCTTCAACTGCCTGCGCTTGGCCGCTGCCCGCATGGCCAAAAACGAGATTGTGGATGGTGAGCGGGGTGCCTGCGTGATGACCGCATCGGTGGCTGCGTATGAAGGCCAGATCGGCCAGATTCCCTACTCGGCCTCCAAGGCCGGCATCGTCGGCATGACGGTGGTGGCTGCGCGCGACCTGGCCACCAAATTCATCCGCGTCTGCACCATTGCTCCCGGCCTGTTTGACACCCCCTTGCTGGCGCGCCTGCCCGAGCCCATTCGCGCGTCGCTGGGTGCCTCAGTGCCGCACCCGGCACGCTTGGGCGCGCCGGACGAGTTTGCGCAACTGGCTTTGCACATGCTTGAGAACGCGGTGCTGAATGGCGAGACGGTGCGCCTCGACGGTGCCATCCGCATGGCACCACGCTGATGGTTGCAGCAAGGCTCAATGCGGACCAGCTAAAGGCCCTGGCCAGTGCGGCAAAAGCGGCTGGCTGCAAAACCTGCGCACCGCTGGTATGCCCCGGCTGGGAGACGCTGCAAGTCACCTTTGACCGTACCCGCCTGAAGCAGGTGGGCACGTTGGTGGACGAAGCCATTGAAGACCCCACGGTGGAAGAGCACCACCCCGGCGGCACCCACTCATGGTCTGCCGATGCACCGATTGCACTGGCGTTTTTCCCGTACAACCGCTGCGGCGTGTGGCAGTGTGTGGCTTGTGAGCGCGCATTTTTGCGGTATACCGAATATGGTGGGTATTACCTGGATGAGCGAATTCGCGCGGTCGATGCGCTGTTGGTTGATGGCAGGCCGATCAATGCAGCGGTTTGATTTAAGTTGACGACTGCGCCGGCATCACCATAAATTTTGCCTCAAACGTTTCCTTGGGCAACGGCTTGCTGAACAAGAACCCCTGCATTTCATCGCATCCCAGCAACCGGAGCAAGCGCAATTGCTCATCAGTTTCAACGCCTTCCGCGACGACCCCCAATTTAAGGGCATGCGCCAAATTGATAATGGTCGATACCAGCGCCAGCCCCTGCGGTTCGGCGGACATGTCGGTCACGAACGAACGGTCAATCTTGAGGCTGTCAACCGGAAGTTTCGCAAGGTAGCTCAATGAGGAGAACCCGGTGCCGAAGTCGTCAATCGCGACGTGGATGCCCATGGCGCGTATCGCCTGGAGGCTGGCGATGTTGTACTTGATGTCCTCCATGATCAAGCTCTCGGTGATCTCCAGTTCCAGCCCGCTGGCGGCATTGATATGGACCCCGACTTTCTTTTCCAGACCCGCAATAAAATCCCGGTGGCGCAGTTGCAGCGGCGACACGTTGACTGCAATGCGCAGCGCGGTCAGCCCCGCTGCCTGCCAAGACAGGTGGTCTGCAATCGCCCGACGAAGTGCCCAGTTTCCCACTTCAAAGATAAGCCCGGTCTCCTCCAGAATCGGGATAAAGTCGCCCGGTGGAACCAGGCCAGTGCGCGGATCATTCCAGCGAATAAGTGCCTCCGCACCGGTAATCAGTCCGCTTGCGAGATTCACCTTGGGCTGGTAATGAAGGACGAACTCTTCGTTGTCCAAGGCCAGCCGTAGCTGGTTTTCCAGGCTTAGATTTTTGGCGGATGCCTGGGTCATTTTCTGTGTGTAAAACAGATATTTTTCGCCCGTGGACTTGGCTTTTTTGATGGCGGCTTCGGCGTGCATAAGCAAGGTGTCAGTGTCGGCCCCGTCGCATGGGTAAAGGGCTGCACCGACCTTGACGGAGACACGGAATACGGCGTCATTCAGCCTGAACGGATGCTGCTGAAATGCGTGCAGCATTTTTTTGATTTGCTCAGCAACATCGTGGTCAGTCTGGATCTTCGGCAGAATCACGGCGAAATGGTCTGCCCCCATTCGCGCCAGCACCCCGGCATCGCCGAAGTTTTGCTTCAGCCATTGAGCGACCTGCCGTAGTAGCGCGTCCCCAGCCGGTCGGCCCAGGCTGTCATTGATATTTTTGAAACGCTCCAGATCGACCAGGATCAAGGCAAGCTGGTGTCCGTCATTTTGGGCAGTTCGTATAAATTGAGCCACGCGGTCGCGAAACAGTTGCCGGTTTGCCAGTCCTGTGAGGACATCGTAGTAGGCCAGGTAGTCAAGCTGCTCTTGCTTGTCGATATGGTCGATTGCGAATGCAATGTCGCCAGCGAGATCTGTCAACAGCTTCAACTCTTCTTCCTGGAAAAACTCAACCTCGCCTGCGTAAATGACGAGAACACCGACAGCTTCATCAGCGACTATCAGCGGGAAAACTGCGACTGACCGGGTGTCCGATTCAGCGTACTCCTTGCGAAAAATGACTTCCGGGTTGGATTGCAGATTGTTGATGACAACGGACTTCTTTTCCCGCAGGGTCCGGGTCATGATGGGGTTTCCCTGCGCTGAGCCTTCAATCAGCGAGAACCGGTCTTCCAGGGCTGTCAGGAGTTGGGCATCCACGCCCGCCGTGGCGACCGGGACAACCTTTCCTGCCGTCTGATCAACGAGGGCAATCAAAGCCATGCGGAATCCACCCACTTCGACTGCTATCCGGCAAGCCTCGTTGAAAAGCTCGGAGCGGTCACGCACGCGCACGATCAGCGCATTGATACTGCCCAGCACGGCATAGACACGGTTTAAGTACTTGACCCTGTCCAGCGCGTCTTTTCGTGCAGTGATGTCTTCGCCAATGCTCGCGGTTCCAATGGCGTCCCCGGCGCTGGATCGAAGCACCGTATTGCTCCACCGGATGAGCCGACGCGACCCCGATCTCAGGACGACCTCGTTTTCATCGTGCATTGCGGCGGGCTGATTGGCGAGGATCTGTTGAAACAGCGAATCTCTAAGGTGCTGCTGCTCTGGTGCGATAAAAAGCTCGCACCAGTTTTGTCCAATGACCTCTTCACATTTCCAGCCCGTGAGGCGCAGGAGGTATTCGTTGCAATAGGTAATGCGCGCATTGCGGTCAAGCATGAGCGATATCAACTCGACATTTCCCAGCAGGTCGCTAAATCGGCGCTCGCTTTCCAGTAGCGTCTGTGCGGCTCGCTTGCTCTGGGTAATGTCTCGGAGATACCAGACGCGTCCGTAGTGTTGTTGACCAGGCCCGGTGACGGGAGCGGAGTACATATCAATGACCCTTCCGTCTTTGAATCGTACTTCTTCACGACTTCGGTCGCCCCGGTGTTGATTCAGACTTTTGACTTTGACGAAAAATGACTCCGAATTTTCGACTTGGGCTGCAATTGCCCGCTGCAGCGGCGCGTTCAGGCGTGTGGCAACGATCTCTGGCGTAAGCTGCCAGAGGTCGGCGAAGCGTTGGTTGCAGGAGATCACATGCCCTTCCCGGTCAACGACCAGGATGCCATCCAGCGAAGTTTCCTGCTGAGTCTGGAGGATCGTATTTTTGAGCCGAATTTCTTCCTCATTCTCCACGCGCCGTGATTCACGGGAAAAATTGTCCAGCGCAAGGCTGACGTCATAAGCCATTTCTGTCAGTAAGTCGCGTGCTGATGCATCGAATGCGTTTGCGTCGCTGGTGTACAAAGTAAAAGCGCCCACCACAGCACCTTGTCGATGCAGCGGTAGCGTGGCGGACGCAGCCAATCCCAGTTTCGTGGCACCCTCTCTCCAGGGGATCGTTACCGGGTCAAGCAGGAGATCTTGGCACCAGAAAATCCGGTTTTCGCGAATGGCAATGCCGGTTGGACCTCGGCCGAACACGTTGTTGGCATCAATCGACATAGTGAGGGATTTGAGATGCTCTGTATCGTCGCCAAAGCTGGCAGCGGGGTGCACGATGCGGGTCCTCGCGTCAACGAGACCAATCCAGGCCATCTTCATGCCGCCGAAGGTCACCGCTGCACGGCAAAGTGCGAAGAACAGTTCTTCCTCGTTGGCGGAGTTGACGATGGATTTGTTGCTCTGACTCAGCGCGGCGTGTAGCTGCAAGTGGCGCTGGATTTTTGCACGGTCAGTATGTCGCTCGGTAATGTTTCGGACGTTGCACTGAATGACCTTGATGCCATCGCAGTCGTACCTGCTGCAGATGAACTCAACGGCGATTTTGATGCCGACGTGGGTCTTGAGCGGAAGATCGTCGTACCGCACGTACCCTGTTGCCTGTAACTCCGCGAACATTTCTTTGCTCTGGGCGATGTCCGCGAAGGCGCCCACCTCCCATAGTTTTTTCCCCAGAAACTCCGCGTGCGAATAGCCCAGCATCTCAATGAGGTGGGGGTTGACATCTTCGATCTGGGCCGTATCGGCGTTGAGCAGCAAAATGCCGTCCTGCGCAGTTTCAAAGAGACGGCGGTAGCGGCTTTCAGACACCCGCAATGCCTTGAGGGAAAGTTCAACCGGCAACGGCGAAGAACTTGCCATAGTGGGAGGAGGTCTGGCGAGATTAGGCATTTTTGCGATCTCCTTGTGACGAGCGTTGCAAGGACGACGACCCGGGAAGGCAATGGCAAGCATTCAATCCCCGGACAACTCGCGCCCTCAAATGCATTCAGTGTGCGCGTCATATGGGTTGACGTCTGTGCGATAGCGCACAAATGCCGCCATCCTGCTGCTCACCGCGCATTGGGAGTCAGCCGTGCCCCGCTTCACCGGTGGCACACACCCAGCGCTGATCTCAGATCGAATTCTTTACCGGCACGTGTAACTCGATGCCTGCGCCGTGTCGCCACCCATGTAATGTGGGTAAGTGGGGTACAGGCACAGGGGCCGGGAGGCGAGCTGTGTATGCGGTGGCAAGGCGGCCTGGCTGGTCTGAGTGAGCGCATCGGCTGGTGGGCGACCGGTCGACACCCATTGATCCAGTGGGTCAAGCAGATCGACCGTGGTGGGCACCGCTGCCTTGCTGGTGACAGACCGCGCATTGCCGGTGTGGGTGGACGCGGGGGAGACGTACAGACGGACCGACTGGTTGACGGTGGATTGGCCAAGGCGGTCCACAACCGACTTGTAGTAGCTGAAGCCCATTTGGGGGCTCTGGGCCCGGTCAGCTCCGTTCTCCCGGATGATGAGCTTGCCGCCACGTGCAAAGAAGGCCGACAGATCTGGGTTTGTGGCGTCCATCAGTGCCGAGGTCTGCTGAACGCGTGGCGCAAAAGACTCGGGGCGGTAGGTCCGGACGTCAAAGCCTGCGTCGCGGGCGATGGCATAGCGGACCCAGTTGCTGCCATACAGCCATTGTGTGGAGGCGCTCGGTGCGTTTGGCGGCGTGGTCGGCGCGGCGTTGCCGGTCACCCAGCGCACCAGACTCACTGCGGTGGGGCCGTCCAGGCTGTCCTCATGCCCATAGAACCAACCGGGGTATGACGTGATGCCGTTGGCGAGGGGAAACGCGAATTCATAGGGCGAATGGATGGTGCGCATCAGGTCTATCTCTGGCGCAGAAAGGCAGTTGTTGCCGGTGTTGGCGCCATCGGGGCAACGCAATGCCTGCAGGTTCACGCGGCCCTGGCAGGCCAGGTAGTTGTTGACGATGCCATCGGTCAGGCCATCCAGCGCATCGCAGGCGTCGGACGTCGCCCTGGCGATCAAGGATGCCTTGGCCGCAGGAAGCCAGTGCGTGAACTGGGGCGTCTGGTTGCGCACGAACGCATGGAACAGGCCGGTCCAGTTGATCACGGGCACAACGCTGACGATGCCGTCGTAGTCGGCCGGAAAGCGCTGGGCCATGGTCAGGCCTTCCCGCCCGCCTTCCGAGCCGCCAAAGTAGTACATGCGGCCCGGTGCCCGGCCATAGAACGTGCTAATGACAGTCACCGCGACATCTCGGACCTTTTTGTACGAGGCGAAAGCGAAGTTTTCGAGCATCTCGTCATTCAGCGCGAAGGCGCCGGGCTCGCTGGCAGGAAATGCCGTGGCCTGATGGCCGGAGTCCGTCCCGAAGGTGGCATAGCCCCGCGCAATCGGCAGCGGATCCGAGGGCGCTGCGTCCCGCAGGGGTGCCAGGCCGTTGACTAGCAGGCCGTTGAATCCACCGCCACCGTACTGCAAGGCCTTGCCGTTCCACTGCGTCGGCAGGTTGAGCTGAAAGTTGATCGATTGGGCCGCCGGATCACGCGAGGCTACCGTTCCCGTCACCTTGCAATATTCAGGAAGTGCGGGACTTGCGATGCCTGCAGTCACCATCTGTGGTGCCGCCGGAACCAGGGTGGCGGCAGCGATGCGGATCGGGCCACTGGGCAGGCTGCCCGACAAGGGCTGGACCGAGCTGCCTGCCAGCTCCATGCATGCAGTGGCCGGTTGCCTGACGATCTGGCTGCTGCCGCAGGCCGACAGCACCATGGCAGTTGCTGCGATCAAGACAGGAGGCAGAGGATTAAAGTTCATTGAAAAACCCATGGTTGGCAGGGACGGTGTCAAGGTTAGAGCGCTGCCAATTCTTGCATAGAGCCCATCTTGCTGGTATGGAAAAGCGGGGTGGTCAGGCCCGCCCGCGACCCAGCACCACGGATGCCTGCGGTCTGACGATCAGCCCTTGCCCAGAGGCGGCCGACCCAACAGGCTGGATGCCTGGCTGATCGGCCCCAGTTCCGCCGCGACGGCCAGCAGGGCTGGTGCCAGCTCGTGCATGCGGTCTTTGGTCAGCCGGATGCGCGGGCCGGCAATGCTGATGACGCCAATCGTTTGTTTGCGACGCACGACCGGCGCGGCCAAGGCGGCCATGCCAGGGGCAAATACCTCATCGATCATCGCGTAGCCCCGAACCCGCGCGGCGTGCAGAAAACCCAGCAGCGCCTTGACGGTGGTCGGTGCCTTGGGGCCGTAGTCCTTGGGCAATCCGAACCCCTGGCGCGACACCAGCTCCAGCGCCCGCTCGTCGCTCAGGGTCAGCAACCAAGCGTGTCCTGAAGAGGTGCAGGACAGCCGTGCTTCCATGCCCATGTCGGGGTCGTAGCGCAGGCCCATGCGCAGGCCCTGCGCCTTGGCCACCCAGGTCAGCCGGTCATCGTCCACGATGGACAGGCGCACCAGCTCACCCGAGGCGCTGGCCAGCCTTTCCAGCAGCGGTTCGGCAATGTCCACAATGCCCGCGCCGCTGAGGTAACCCAATCCCAGGGAAACAACTTTGGTGGTGAGCATGTAGTCGCCCTGTGCGCGCGGTTGACGCACGTAGCCACGCCGTTGCAGGTCGGCCAGAAGGCGGTGGCAGGCACTCAGGGGGATGTCGAGTTCAGATGCCAGCAACGCCAGGGGCAGGCCGTCTGGATGGGCCGCCAATTGCTCAAGGATGGATAAGCCTCGGTCCAGCGCAATGCTCATGTACAACTCAAAATTTTGTATTGTGGA
>JANOAP010000444.1:0-14174 GCA_031411175.1 Rhodoferax sp.
TGCCGATAACCCACGTTGGGCGGCTTGGGTCATGTTCATGAAAGCTGCCGCTCAACGTCCATGGTTCGGCTTCGGCTGGGGTCAACTCGGTCAGGCCCAGTTTCTGATGCTTGACGAGAAGCTGTGGCTTGGAGCGAGCATGCTTCAGTCGCACAACATCATTCTTGATCTGGTTTTATGGAACGGCTTTGTGATCGGACTGGGCCTCGCCGCCGTGATTGCATGGTGGGTCTGGGCGGTAGCAAGCCGACTGAGCAACGCACGTCAGCTCACGATGCTTGGCTGCATCGTGGTTCTTGGAACCCATGCGATGCTTGAATATCCTCTGCAATATGCGTACTTCCTGTTGCCTGTTGGTTTTCTCATGGGAGGTTTAAATGTCTCGGTTGGGCTGGTTCCAGTCTCCGGGGCAAAGAAATGGCTGACAAGTGCCGTCCTGATCATTGCAATTGCAACTCTTGCGATCACGGTTAGGGATTACTTGCGGGCTGAAACCAGCTTTTATGGGCTGCGGTTTGAACACAAGAAGGTAGAGTCCCCTATCCCCCGCACGCCTCCCGATGTTTTGGCTTTGACGCAGTTGCGCGACTACATTGTCTTTGCTCGAATGGAGCCACGTCCCGCCATGACGGCCGCTGAGCTTGAATGGGTTCAGGGGGTCATTACGACCTTGCCAAGCGCATTTGTGTTGTACCGGTTCGCAGCAATGTTGGCAATGAACGACCGGCCGGAGGAAGCGCAAGTCTGGCTCAAACGCGTTTGTCATATTTCGCCTCCGGTCCAGTGCAAGGCTATCAAGGAGGAGTGGGCCAAACAGTCATTGATCAATAAAAGCATTGCGGCTATCCCGTGGCCCTTAGTCCCGGATTGACTCGGTTTGAAACATGCTGTGCGTGAAGATGACATCACGAGAGATATTCCGCTAAAGGTGCTGGCTTCCGTTCTCCTGGCCTTGCCCTGGCTCAACCCATTCGCCACAGGCCCATCCCCCGCTGTTGCTCCCTGGCTGTTTTCACTGGCCTGCTCGGCGGCCTGCCTGGTGGCGCTGGCGGGCGCAACGCATGCCAGACTGGCCCGAGCCACCGCGTGGGCCTGGCTGGCCGCTGCGCTGATCAGCACCGGCATTGGATTGCTTCAGTATTTTGGCGTCTCTGCCCTGTTTTCACCGTGGGTGAATGTCACCGGCACGGGGGAAGCGTTTGCCAATTTACGCCAGCGCAACCAGTTCGCCACCCTGACCAACACGGGACTGGCCGCGCTGATTTGGGTGGCTATGCACTGGCAGTCGCAATCGAAGTCGGGTTTTGCGGCAGCGGCCCCTGCGGGTCGCGCAGCAGCTCTCTCGATGGCTTCAGTTGGCCCGGCGGTGTCTGCGGCGAGTCTTGCTGCGGCAGCTCTGCTCGCCGTCGGCAATGCAGCGTCATCGTCTCGCACCGGGCTGGTTCAACTCATCCTGCTGCTGGTGTTGTTCGCGCTCTGGGGTGGCCTGCGCCGGGCGGTCGTGCGGCGGATTTTGTTTGCAGCGGCATTGGCCTATGTCGCTGGTTCAGTCGCCTTGCCTTTGCTGGCCGGTCTTGACCCCGCCAGCACCGGCATTCTGGCCCGTCTGCACGACGGGGGCCCAGCCTGCGGCAGCCGGTTGATCCTCTGGCGCAATGTGCTGCACCTCATCACGCTGCGGCCCTGGCTGGGCTGGGGCTGGGGTGAGCTGGATTACGCCCATTTCACCACCTTGTATGAAGGCCTGCGCTTCTGCGAAATTCTGGACAACGCCCATAACCTGCCTTTGCACTTGGCGGTTGAGTTGGGCGTGCCCGCCGCCCTGTTGGTGTGCGGCACTGGCGTGTGGCTGGCATGGCGGGCCAAGCCCTGGCGCGAGCAGAACGCGGTGCGGCAGATGGCCTGGAGCGTGCTGGCCGTGATCTTGCTGCACAGCCTGCTGGAATACCCGCTGTGGTACGGGCCGTTTCAGATGGCGTTTGTGCTGTGCCTGTTGCTGTTGCGTAGGCGGCCGCCAGATGCTGCTCACGCCACTATGGTGGAAGAAAAAATGCCTGTAAAGCTTGCCAAATATGCTTGGGCAGCTACGTTTTTGGTAGCTGCTGGGGCTTTTGCCGCTTGGGATTACCACCGCATCAGCCAGATCTTTCTGCCGCCGGACTCGCGCTCACCGGCCTACCGTGACAACACACTGGACAAGATCCGGGGCTCTTGGTTGTTCAGCAATCAGGTGCGTTTTGCAGAGTTCGTGACAACCCCGCTGACTCGCGATAATGCGGCGCGCGTGAACGCCATGGCGCACCAGCTATTGCACTATTCGCCCGAAGCGCGTGTGGCCGAAAAGCTCATTGAAAGCGCGGTGATGCTGGGGCGTGATGATGAGGCGCTTTTATTTCTGGCGCGCTACCGGGCTGCATTTCCGGCAGAACACGCGCGCTGGGCCAAGAGGCAGGCCCCGGGCTGAGTGCTGCGGCTCAGTTGGCCGCCGTATAACTGCCGGACTTGCCGCCGTGCTTTTCCATCAGCTTGACACCGGTCATCGTCATCCCACGGTCTACAGCCTTGCACATGTCATAAATGGTCAGCAGGGCCACCTGCACGGCAGTCAGTGCCTCCATCTCAACGCCGGTGGGGCCCACAGTTTCAACCGTTGCAGTGCAAACCACGCTGCAGGCCCTTGTGGAATCGGCCTGAGCCACTTCGAATTCGATAGCAACACGCGTCAGTGCCAGGGGATGGCACAAGGGAATCAGGTCGCTCGTTTTCTTGGCTGCCTGGATGCCCGCGATGCGTGCGATACCCAGCACATCCCCTTTTTTGGCGGTGCCAGATTCAATGATGGCCAGCGTGGCGGGCAGCATTTCGATGCGCCCGGTTGCCACTGCCACGCGGTGCGTGCTGGCTTTGGCTGCGACGTCGACCATGTGGGCTTGTCCCTGGGCGTCAAAATGGGTAAGTTGGGTCATGGTACAAACTTTACCTGAGCTTGACGCCTCCTGGCCCTTATCTGACATCGACCTGAAGCATCATGAGAACCATGTTTTCGAACGCATCGGCTTTCTGGCGCGACCGCCTGCGGGCCAGTGGCATCCACCTGGCCTTGAGCCTGCTCCTTGCGGCGCTGTCGGCGCTGCTGGTGTTTGCCATCTGGTATCCGTACCCCTACCGCGAGATCTCGGGCGGGCGCGAGCTTTTCTTGCTGGTGGTCACCGTCCATGTCATCCTCGGCCCGCTGATCACGCTGGCCATCTTTGACCATGCCAAGGCCTGGCCCGTTTTACGCCGCGACCTGGCTGTGGTGGGCTTGCTGCAACTTGGCGCGTTGGGGTATGGCCTGTGGACCGTTTTCGTTGCGCGACCGGTGCATATGGTGTTTGAGTACGACCGGTTTCGTGTCGTCCATGCAATCGAAGTGCCTATTTCGTTGCTGGACAAAACACCGCCTGATGTGGACGCGCTTCCACTGTTTGGGCCTACCGTGCTCTCGCTACGCCCCTTTAAAGATCAGAACGAGAAGATGGACGCAACGGTTGCGGCGCTTCAAGGCGTTTCGCTGTCTTCCCGCCCGGACCTGTGGCAGCAATATGCCAAGGCGGTGCCTGACGTGCTCAAGGCCGCCCGCCCTGTTGCGGCACTCAAGGCCCGTTTTGCCAGCCAAGCGGGTGAAATCGACCGTGTGCTGGCGTCTTCGGGTGTGTCTGCGCCCGGTATGGTGTACGTGCCCATGGTCGGTCGCAAGACGTTCTGGACGGTCTTTCTGGACCCCGCCACCGGCGAGATCAAGGCCTATATGCCTCTGGACTCATTTTGACCTCTGGATTGATGCATTATTTGCCTTTAGAGCCCATGAAACGGGCTTGTACAGCTATTGTTTGCATAGCGCTTGGCATGAGCGAAGGCCCGCAAGCACAGACCTCGCAGCCGGTGGCCACAGCATCGGCTGGCCAGCTCCCCAATCTGGGCGACGGCAGCGAGATGACCACCAGCGCAGAGCGGCGCATGGGTGACCGCATAGCGAGAGAGATTTACCGTGACCCGGACTACATCGACGACCCCCTGCTCATGGAGTACGTGCAGGGCATCTGGCAGCCCCTGCTGGCCGCAGCGCGAGTACGGGGCGAACTGACGCCCGAACTGGACGAGCGTTTTGCCTGGGAAATCATGATGGGCAAAGACCGCTCGGTCAACGCGTTTGCGCTGCCCGGCGGCTACTTTGGCCTGCACCTGGGTCTGATGGCGGTGGTTGGCAGCCGCGACGAGCTGGCTTCGGTGCTGGGCCACGAATTGAGCCATGTGACCCAACGCCATATTTCACGCATCATGGCAAAACAGGGCGCGCAGGCACCGTGGTTGATTGGCGCCATGATTCTGGCGATGCTGGCTGCCGCCAAAAGCACGGAAACCGCCAACGCGCTGATTATGGGTGGTCAGGCGGTAGCGGCGCAGAACCAGCTGAATTTTTCGCGCGACATGGAACGCGAAGCCGATCGCATCGGCTTTGGTGTCATGACCCAGGCCGGGTTTGAGCCGCAGGGCTTTGTCACGATGTTCGACAAGCTTGCACAGGCCTCCCGCCTCAATGACAGCGGCTCCTTTCCCTACCTGCGCAGCCACCCCCTGACCACAGAGCGCATTGCCGACATGCAGGCCCGCGTGCCGTCGCGCGGGCCCAACGCACCGGCAGCCACGCCTGCGACCAGCCTGGAGCACGCCATGCTGGCTGCGCGTGCCCGGGTGCTTTCCCATTCAGCCGTTGATGAGTTGCGAACCTGGTCCGCGCAGGTCGCCAGCCCCGGCTTTGCCACGCAAGACCCAGCGCGCCGGGTGGCTGGCCTGTACGGGGCCATCCTGGCAGCTGTCAAGCTGCGGAACTTTGCGGAAGGCGCTGCCTTGCAGGCACGCCTGGCCGAACAAACCCGTGACGATGTGCCAGCGGCACGATTGACCCGCCTGCTTGGCATGGAGCTGGCGCTGGCAGGTGACGACCCCCGCCAGGTGCTGACCTTGATAGGCAACGGACCCGCCGCCGCACTGCGACCCGAAGTGATGCTGTCGGCTCAGGCCTTGATCCGCACCGGCCAGCCCGCAGTGGCCGCGCAACGTTTGCAGTCGTGGCTGGGGGACCACCCGCGCGACGCGCATGTCTGGCAACTGCTCTCAACCGCCTATGCTGCGCTGGGGCAGACGCTTCGCGCCATCCGGGCCGATGCCGAAGCGCAGGTTGCCCATCAGGATTTTGCTGCCGCCATGGATCGTCTCAAGGCCGCACAGGAACTGGTGCGCCGGGGTACCAGCGACCACATTGAGGCGTCGATCATCGACACCCGCGCGCGCGCGGTGGCGCTACTGCTTAGAGAACAAGCGGTCGAGCGCTGACTCGATCACGATACCCATCAGTGAGTAGATCAGCGAGCCGATCAGCGCGGCCATGAATCCGTTCACCTTGAATCCGGCCAGCACCTCGGCCGCTGCCCAGAACATCAGGGCGTTGATGACGAACAGAAACAGGCCCAGTGTGATCAGCGTCACGGGCAGCGTCAGCACGACCAGAATCGGACGCAGGATGGTGTTGAAAAGCCCGATGACCAATGCGGCGATCAGCGCGGAGCTGAAACTGGTGACCACAACGCCGCTGTACAAGTGTGCAACGGCCAGCAGGGCGACTGCGCTGAGCAGCCATTTAACGATGGTTTTCATGGTCGGAGAATAGCACCGGCACCAGCCGCCAAGACTGTCTCCGAAAAAATCCCGCCGGCAGCCCGGGATTCGTCTGGATTTTGCGGGAGACATTCAGGCTCTAACCCAGCTTGTGGGTTAGAGCACGGGTTGACCCGTTAGTCCGATGCAAGTACCAGTAAAGCACCCATGCCGGCAACGGCACCTGGCAAACTCCAGCGGCTGGCATGCTCAGTGGGTTGGTCGCGCGTGATGGGGGGCAAATCCTGACCGAGCCGGGCGCGTCGGGCATCCAGCACGCGTGCGGGGCCGTGCTCGGCGAGCAAGCGGTCTGTCAGCGTCGTTAGCGTACCCTTGGCTACCAGCGGCACCACCACATCACCCGAGGTTGTCAGTGCTGGGGTGATCTGCGCAAACACGGTGTCGCTCCACTTGGCACGCCATTTTTCCCGCGCGCTGTGGTTGACCCACCTGTTGATGTGCTGGGTCATACGGGGCGGGCAGGCAACCAGTATCCATTGAGTCACCTGATTCGGCTGGCCCGCCTGAGCCAAGCTGGATGCGGCTAGCCCACCTGTTTTCATCGGCGTGAGTTGCTGCAACGCGTGGGCTGCGTCGTCTACGTACACAATGATTTTGTCCATGATGCGTTCCTTTTTAGAAGGTAGAAGTTGAAAACATAGGGATGTTCGGGTTGGTGCTCACGCGGCTGACTGTCGCGGCGGGTGGCCCTCCTCAGTGTGGGTATGGCGGCGGCTTGCCCACCGTCCTGCAAGCAGTACACCCGCAATGGCAGCCGTGTAGGTGCTCCAGCGCGCCAGGGTATTCAGCAACTCGGGGGGGTCAAACACAGCGTCTAGCAAGGGCTCGCTGACAATCATCTTTGCGGCTGTAAATGCCAGCACGGCCGCGCCCAGTTTGATGATGATGGGGAACCGCTCCACCAGCTTCAGCACAACCGAGCTGCCAAAGACCACGATGGGCACGCTGATCAGCAAGCCAATGATGACCAGGTCCATCGCGCCATGGGCGGCACCTGCCACCCCCAGCACGTTGTCCACACCCATCAGTGCATCTGCCACCACGATGGTCTTCATGGCACCCCAAAACGTGGTGCTGACCGGCCCATGGTGTTCGCCGTCGCCTTCGTCGGCTAGCAGCTTGTAAGCTATCCACACTAGGCCCAGGCCGCCCACCAGCATGAGGCCGGGGATCTTGAGCAGCCACACCACGCCCAGCGTCATGATGGAACGCACGCCAATGGCACCCACGGTACCCCAGATGATGGCTTTTCGTTTGAGATTGTCAGGCAGGCTGCGTGCAGCCAGCGCGATCACGATGGCGTTGTCGCCGGCCAGTACCAAGTCAATAAGGATGATGGCAAGCAGGGCCGACCACCAAGGGGCCGAAAGAAATTCCATAACAGTTCTCCGAGTCGTTTCGATCAACGACCCGTGGTGCACCCGTTATGAGATGGCTTGGAACGTCAAGACGCCCATGGCACACTTCGACCGGACCCACTACGGATCACAATCGAAGGTCTGGCTCGGCATGAAAGCATGCGATATGTGCCCGACAAGCCGGAAGCTCTACATGTTTGAAGTGCTTCGTAATGACGACTTGCCGATACCTCCTGCAACGATGTCCTGTATGGCCACCTCCCTGTGCTGCAAGAAGCGGGAGCTACTCCCCTTCGTGAAATCATTAGAGCACCCATTCGTATAACCCGTCAACTACTGAGGTTAATTGTGGGGCGGCAGGGCGGGCTATGATGCGCCTCCCCCAAAACGATCCCCATGGCAGGCATTCACATCACCGACATCGAGTCGGCCATCAACTACTGGCGCGAGCGTAAGCCGTCCCCCGACGGGTTCTCACTGGAGCCTGAGATCCGGGCGCTGGCGGAGGTGTATGCCTTGATGATTTTCTACCACGAGGTGGAAGCGGACGAATTTTCGTTTCCCAAAGCCGCCTATGCGGCCTGGCTGGCCTGGTATGAAACGACGCCCGACACACCCTGCATTGCCATCTGCTCCACCAGCCAGGGCGATGAGGTTTGCAAGGGCTGTGGTCGCAGCTTTGCCGAGGTGCAGCACTGGGTGGATATGCGCCCGGTCGAAAAGCGTCAGACCTGGCGGCGCATCAGCATGGAAGGCACGGCGTGGCGGTTCAATAAATATGCAGAGCGGGCCACCGAAGGCGCGTCTGATTTGCTATTAAAAAAGTAGCTGATTGAGCCCTATTTTAAAGGGCTACAAGCTAATGGCGCATGCACCAGAAACACCGCAGAACTGGCTCCGCCAGGCTGCTGGTGTTGCCCCCAGCAAGGGGGAAAGCGAAGCGACACACAGTGCGCGTAGCCGGGGAGTGAGTAGCTATTTCCAGCGCACAGGCTCAATATCTACCGTGCTGCTGCCATCACCCAGCATCAGCACGCCTTCCTGAACCGTGGCTTGCAACTGCATGCTGCGCTGGGCCAGCGGAATCAGGGCCAGCGAGGCGGCGGTCGGCACCCGCAAGACGCTCAGGTTCTTCGGGCGGGCGACTTTGCTCTCCATGGTTTTCCACCACACCTCAGCCGCGTGGTTGAAGCAGTAAAGCACCACTTCATCGGCCTTGCCACAGGCCTTCAGCAGGGGCTTGTCTTCAGGCTGGCCCACCTCGATCCACAGACGCGTCAGGCCCGTGTAGTCACGCAGCCAGGCATCGGGCTCGTCGGGGTCTGACAGGCCCGCGCCAAACGTCAGCGTGCCGTCACCGCCGCACACGGTTTGCAGCTTGTGCGCCTGGAAGGCCAGCGCCACCAGGCGAACCATCATGCGTTCGTCGGTTTCGCTGGGGTGGCGTGCCAGCGTGAGTGCGTGGTCGGCGTAGTAGCCGTGGTCAATGTCTGCGATTTGCAGGCTGGCCTTGAAGATGGTGGATTTGATGGCCATGGGGAATGAGGGCGGTGTGGGGGTGAGGTAATGAAGCGGGGCAAGTATGACCGATAGGCGCTTATTGCTGCGGCTGCGCAAACCGGCGCCAACTGATGCAGCGAACGCCCTCGCGGGAGTAGCTCTCTGGTGCACCATGGACCAGCCACGGTGCGGGTGCGGGTTCGGTTACAAAGTGGGCGGCACGCAAACCGGCGCGTACCAGGTCGGAGGTGATGGTCTGGCTGGACTTGATCTCCACACACTGCAAACCCGCATCGGTTTCAAACACCAGGTCGGCCTCCAGGCCATTGTTGTCACGCCAGAAATAGAGGTCGGCAGGCAGGCCCTGGTTCAGGCGGAACTTGCGGAATTCGCCCACCACCCAGGTCTCGAACAAGGGGCCACGCAGGGGGTGAATGTCCAGCAATTGCGGGTCGCGAATGCCCAGCAGCCAGGCTGCCAGCCCCGTGTCGGTGAAATACAGCTTGGGGGTTTTGACCAAGCGTTTGCCAAAGTTGCGGTGGTAGGGTTGCAGCAAAAAAACCAGCTCGCTGGACTCCAGCACCGACAGCCATTGCCGCGCCGTGGTGTGGCTGATGCCCGCGTCGGTTGCCAGGGACACCAGGTTAAGCAGCGTGCCCGTGCGTGCCGCACACAGGCGCACAAAGCGCTGAAAGGTAGACAGGTTTTGCACCTGGATCAACTGGCGCACATCCCGCTCCACATAGGTCGCGATGTAGCTGGAAAACCAGTCGTTGGCTGCCAGCGCGTCTGGTAGGTTTTGCCACAAGGCCGGATAACCACCTCGCCACAGGTGTTCGTACAGATTCAGGGGACTTGTGCTTTTTGAGGGGGACTGTAATTCCGAAAGCGTCAGGGGAAGCAGGCGTGTCATGCCTACACGCCCAGCCAGCGATTGGGTCACGCCCGCCATCAGGCCGAATTGCTGTGAGCCTGTCAGCACAAACCGGCCGGGTGTGCGGTCAAGGTCCACCAGGCCCTGCAAATGCGAGAACAGGGCAGGCCAGCGTTGCGCTTCGTCGAAGATGGCGCCCTGGGTGTAGCGGCCCAAGAAACTGCGTGGATCCGCCTGGGCGAAAGCCAGCTCGGTGGGGTCTTCCAGCGACACATAAGGTTTGCCAGCAAACGCCTGGCGCGCCAGCGTGGTTTTACCTGACTGTCTGGGCCCGGTCATGGCAATGACTGGAAACTGCTGCGCCAGCCGAGCCAGGGTTGGCGATAAATCGCGGGCGTATAAATTCATACAATCTGAAGAAATAATATTCAGATTGTATAGAAATCAGATGGCGCAATGACATTATCTGCGCGGACTTTTTCAGGAATGCCGTGGAACCGGCTTGCCGGGCCACAGGCATTGCCCCCTGCAAGGGGGAAAGCGAAGCGACACGCAGTGCGCGAAGCCGGGGGGGTGTTACACCCTTCTCGCCAACACAGCCGCCAGCCCGGTGTAGCTGCCCGGTGTCATGGCCAGCAGGCGCTGCCGGTCTGCTTCGGGGATTTCCAGCTTGGCAATGAAGCCTTGCATCAGTTCGCGCGTCATGGGCTCGCCGCGTGTGAATTTCTTGAGCTGCTCGTAGGGCTGGGGCAGGCCGAAACGGCGCATCACGGTCTGGATGGGTTCGGCCAGCACTTCCCACGACGCGTCCAGGTCTGCCGCTATGGCTGCCTCGTTGATCTCCAGCTTGCCCAAGCCCGCGCTGAGCGATTGGTAGGCCAGCACGGCATAGCCCAGCGCCACGCCCATGTTGCGCAGCACGGTGCTGTCGGTCAAGTCGCGCTGCCAGCGGGAAATCGGCAGTTTCTCGCTCAGGTGCTTGAGCAGGGCATTGGCCAGACCCAGGTTGCCTTCGGCGTTTTCAAAATCAATCGGATTGACCTTGTGCGGCATGGTGGACGAACCCACCTCGCCGTCTTTGAGCTTTTGCTTGAAATAGCCCAGAGAAACATAGCCCCAGACGTCACGTGACCAGTCGATCAGGATGGTGTTGGTGCGGGCCACGGCATCGAAAATCTCGGCCATGTAGTCATGCGGCTCGATCTGGATGCTGTAGGGCTGGAAGGTCAGGCCCAGACCCCATGGGCGTTGGCCCGTTTCCGGTCCTGGCTCGGGGGTTTCTACAACTTTGCGGCTAAAGGCCTCCCAGTCAAAGTCCGGCCAGGCCGACAGGTGGGCGTTGTAGTTGCCCACCGCACCATTCATTTTGGCCATGATCTTGATGGCTGCAATTTTCTCGCGGGCGGCTACCAGGCGCACCACCACATTGGCCACTTCCTTGCCCACGGTGGTGGGGCTGGCGGTCTGGCCATGGGTGCGGCTGAGCATGGGCACCTCAGCAAACGCGTGGGCCATGCTGCGCAGCTTGGTGATCACGGCATCCAGCACCGGCAACAGCACCTGGTCTCTGGCAGACTTCAATTGCAACGCATGACTGGTGTTGTTGATGTCTTCGCTGGTGCAGGCAAAGTGGACAAATTCGCCCGCCTTGAGCAGCTCGGGGCGTGACTCGAATTTGGATTTGATCCAGTACTCCACCGCCTTGACATCGTGGTTGGTGACTTTCTCGATGTCCTTGATGGCCAGGCCGTCAGTCTCGGAAAAGTTCTTTACCAATCCCAGCAAGTAAGTGCGCGCTCCAGAGGTCAGCGGCTTGAATTCTGCAAAGCCTGCATCACTGAGGTTGATAAACCAGGCCACTTCCACCTGAACGCGGCGGTGCATGTAACCTTGTTCGCTCATCAAGGGGCGCAGGGCCGCCAGCTTGGTTGAGTAGCGGCCGTCCAGCGGCGACAGGGCAGAAATGGTGGAAAAACTCATCTGCTGATTGTAGGTGGCGCGCCCCAAAATCCCAGTCGGTAGAATGGGTCTCACCGTAAACTGACATTGCCCATGAAATTAATCGGATCCCTGACCAGTCCCTATGTCCGCAAAGTGCGTGTCGTCATGGCTGAAAAGAAGCTTGACTACAACTTTGTAGACGAGAACCCTTGGGCTGCGGAAACGACCATTGGCGAATCCAATCCGCTGGGCAAAGTGCCATGCCTGATCATGGAAGGCGCTGAAGCGCTGTTTGATTCCCGTGTGATTGTGGAATACCTCGACACTTTGTCGCCGGTGGGCAAGTTGATCCCTACGGTGGGTCGCGAGCGTGCTGAGGTCAAGACCTGGGAAGCCCTCGCAGATGGCCTGATGGATGCAGCGATTCTGGCCCGCCTTGAAGCCACTTGGGATGGCCGCACCAAGGCCCAGCGCAGCCAGGCCTGGATTGACCGCCAACTGGCCAAAGTCGAGGTCAGCGTCAAGGCCATGAGCACCGGTCTGGCCGACAAACCTTTTTGCGCAGGCATTCATCTGAGCCTGGCTGACATTGCCGTCGGCTGTGCGCTGGGTTATCTGGATTTCCGCTTTCCGCAAATCGACTGGCGCGCCGGGTATCCCAGTCTGGTCAAGCTGCAAGACAAGCTGATGTTGCGTCCCAGCTTTGCGGACACCCGTCCGGGCTGATTAACTGTTCGCCCGTTTTTTCAGCCAGCGCATCAGACTGCCCACCACGGGCAGTTTTTCATAGAGCTCTTCCGCCGCGTCCCAGTAGTCGCGGTGCAGCCTAATGCGGCCATCGTCGGCCAGCACGAGGTGTGAGCCGCCCACCACGGTTTGCGGCACCCCTTTGCGGAAGTTCCTGAAACTGAACTTGAATTCCCACGTCAGAAAACACTGATGACCATCGACGATCCGGTTGGTGACGATGAAATGCGGCGATTCCAGGCTGACATACATGTGGCGGTAAACCTGCTGCACGGCGGCCAGACCTTGTACCGCGTTGAACGGGTCCTTGAACTGCGCATCGGCCGTGTACAGGTCAGCCAGGCGCTCTACCTGTGCGGGCGTGAGCGTCTCGAAAAACCTCACGATGGTGTCAACGTGGTGTTTCATGGATGAGGGTTGTGGGTGGGGCGTACCGGGGTCGAACAAGGGCTAATGAGTAAAGGGGCTAATGAGTAAAGCGGCGAACGGCCGGGAAAAAGAGGCCGTAGGGCAGCCACTGCAACACCTTCATCCAGACCGTGAAGCGCTTCGGGAAATGTATCTCGAACTCGCCTTTAGCCCAGCCTTGCAGGATTTGCCGGGCCGCTTCTTCAGGTGATATCAGCGCAGGCATGTCGAAATCATTTTGCGCCGTCAGCGGTGTTTCCACAAAGCCGGGGTTGACCAATGAAACCCCAATGCCTTTGTCATGCAGGTCGAGGTACAGGGTTTCCGCCAGATTGATCAGCGCGGCCTTGGTGGGGCCATAGGCCAGGCTCTTGGGCAGGCCCCGGAAACCGGCCACACTGCCGACCAGACTGATGTGGCCAGCGCCCTGAGTGTCTGTCCGTGCGCGCACGCTGGCCTTGGCCAAAAAATACGGCAGTACTGCGTCCAGCAGGTTCAGAGCGCCCACGTAGTTGATCTGGATGTGGCGCACCATATCTGCCAGATCGAAGGTGCCAGCGCCCATGTCCTGGTAGTGGCCGGCACAGTACATAACGTGGTCCAGGCCTTGCCCGCCCGCGACAATCACCGCGCTGGCAGCCTTCACCGCCGCAGCGTCTGAGACGTCCAGTGGCATCGCCACAGCACCTGGGTGCTGCGCCACAAACGCGTCGAGTGCCGCCCTGTTGCGTGCCGACACGACAACCCGCGCGCCCAACGCATGCAAGGCCGATGCCGTGGCGCGGCCGATGCCGGTGGACGCGCCCACAAGCCACACGGTTTTGCCGTGCCATACGGTGATGGGAGTGTTCAGTGCCATGGTGTTTCAGCGTTTGGTGAAAGACAGGGTGACCTCACCCAGGCGCACGCCATACTTGCTCATGGTGGCCTTGTTGAGCATGATGCGGTCGGTCATCAGGTACATCCAGTCGTCAAACTGGACTTGGTAGACAGAACCATCCACCGGCAAGCTCATGGTGTAGGTCCAGTGAAAAGCGTTACCACGCGCCTCACCCAGTGCCTCGCCGACCACGTCGTCGGCGCGCCCGGTGTATTTGCCATCGGCCAGTTTTTTGAGCCGCCACACCCGCTTCTGCCGGGTGCCGTCGGAGTAGGTGAAATCTTCGTCCAGTACGCCGTCCGCCCCCTGCCAGCTACAGTTCATGACCACGGTGAATCGCTTGACGACTTTGCCTGATCGGTCGGTGAAGACACCATAAGCATCCAGCGTGCCGTTGAAGTAACTGCTGAGGTCCAGCACGGGTTTTTCAGCGGCATAGTCCGCAATCTGCTGCGTGCCGCAACCCGAGAGGGTGGCCAGCGCAAGAGCGCTTGTGGCGAGTGCAAGACGTCGTTTCATGGGGTGTCTTTCAAAATACAAAAAAAGGGTATCGGCCGACCGCGCTTAAACGACTTTGCCTGGTAGCAATGCCGGGCGGATGATCAGCACATACAGCGCGGTCAACGCGGCCAGCTTCAACACGCAGGGCACAACGCAATACGCTGTGACCAGTGCCTGCAATGCGGCCTCGCTGCGAACGCCGGGGGCGTAGCCAAAGGCACCCAGCAGGGGCAAGGCCAGGCCTGCG
>JANOAP010000445.1:0-4153 GCA_031411175.1 Rhodoferax sp.
CAGATCGGCTGCTTCGCCGGACTTCCGTGGCCCTGGCGCGCGCATTTGCCTGCGTTCCTTTGAATATGCATCGGCCTTCTGCCAAGCGGCTTCCAGCAGACCCACGCCCTGCAGGCCCACATGCAGACGCGCGGCGTTCATCATCACAAACATGGCCTGCAGGCCACGGTTGGGCTCGCCAATGATCCAGCCGGTAGCGGCATCAAACCGCATCACGCAGGTGGGGCTGCCATGCAAGCCCATTTTTTCTTCAATGCGCTCGCAATGGACTGCGTTGTGGACGTCAGCCCCCACGCTCCCCACTCCGTGTGGTTCGCTGCCCCCCGCGGGGGCTGGCCTTGCTTGGGACGGCCCGGCGCTGCGGCCGCCGTTGCCTGGCGCTGGCAGAAATTTGGGGACTAAAAACAGCGAGAGGCCCTTAGGCCCGGTAGGAGCATCGGGCAAGCGCGCCAGCACCAGGTGCACGATGTTGTCGGTCAGGTCGTGCTCACCGCCCGAGATGAAACATTTGCTGCCGCTTAACGCAAAGCTCCCGTCCGGCTGCGGTTGCGCTTTGGTGCGCACCATGCCCAGGTCGCTGCCCGCATGGGGCTCGGTCAGGCACATGGTGGCCAGCCATTCACCGGTGGCTACTTTCTCCAGATAGGCAGATTTCAACGCATCGCTGCCATGGTGACGGATGCAGTCATAGGCACCATGCAGCAGGCCGGGTGCCATGGTCCAGCCATGGTTGGCACCGCTGAGCATCTCAAACAACAGGGCTTCCAGAATGACCGGCAGACCCTGGCCACCATCTTCTGGCTGGCAGGCCAGCGCAGGCCAGCCCGCTTGCCAGAAGGCCTGGTAGGCCGCGCGAAAACCCGGCGGTGTGGTGACCTCTCCCGCCTTCCAGGTGCAGCCTATCTCATCACCATCGCGCTGAAGCGGCGCGATTTGCTGGGCCACAAACTTGCCGGCTTCGGACATCACCTGACGGATCAGGTCGGCATCGGTCTCGGCATACGGCGCCAGTGCCGCGAGCTGGTCCGGCCCCCTGAGGACGTTGACGAAAATATGCTCGATATCTTCAAGGGCGGGCTGGTAGTTCATGGCTCGTTGTTTTAGGTGGGGGCCGCTTATTGGCAAACAAAATTGGCGGCGTCTTCTATATTGCCCTGACCCTTGTAATGGGCGTGGGCGGGATAGGCGCACAGCGGCCGTGTGCGACCGGGGAAAACGGCCGTGCCCGTGGCGAGAATCTGCTTCGGCGGCTCGGACTTTTCAACCCAGTCCACCAGCGCCTGTAAACCATCCCAGGAGTCGGTAGCGGCGCCGCCCGAGCAATGGCCCATGCCGGGAATCAGGAACAGGCGGGCAAAGTCCGTCGTGCTGGCACCATTGGCGGCGGTCATGCGCTCGTAGTAGTCGATCATCTCGTGCGGCGAGAAGATCGGGTCGGCCATGCCGTGCGCAAACAGCAGCTTGCCGCCGCGTGCTTTGTAGGCGGCCAGTTGCACGTCATCAGCGGTGTTGAAGATCCACGAATGTGCATCCATGCGCGCCGGGTCTTTGTCGAAGTTGAAATCGAACACGCTCAGACGCCGGTCGGGCGGCGTGACGAAGTAGCCTTGCAAGGCGTCCTGCATCAGGAAGACGTGGCGCGAGTTGGGTACGGCGGTGGTTGACGTGCCCAGCTTCCAGGCGCGCCAGTCGTTGGCAGGGTTACCCACGCCAGCGTCCCACGGCCATGAAAAATACAGCTTGTCGCCCGCAGAATTTTTGGCCCCTTCGAACACTTTCTTCAACGCGCCGACCTGCGGGCTGCTGAGGCAACTGGCGTCTTTGCTGCCCTTGCACTGCAACACCACAGGGTCAAACTTGCAGGCAGCCGGGTTGGAGACCATGCCGTCTTTGACACCATCTTGCGCATCGCAGGCGTCCAGCACGCCTTTGCTGACCAGTTGCATGTCGTCATTGGAGAACGCCTGGCTCAACACCGGTTTGCCATCGGCACCGCTCGGTGCTACCGACATCAGCGCCTGGCTGTCCCACGCGGCGGCCACGGTGGCCCCTTTGGAGACGCGCATGGCCGGGGCCATGGCAATCACGCCGTCAAAATAGCTGGGAAAGCGCTGCGTGAACATCATGCCCTGACGCCCGCCGCCCGAGCAGCCGATGAAGTAGGACTTGTCCGGGCCCTTGCTATAGAAGTTGCGGATGATGTCCTTGGCGCTGACCGCCACCTTGTCATGTGCGTTGTAGGCGTTGTCGGTCCGGGCGATGGGATCAAAGCCAAAGCTGGCATCCGGCCCCTGATGCCCGGCATCGGTGGTGACCACGGCAAAGCCCTTGTTCAGGGCAAAAACCGGTGTGGCCTGCGGGCCGATGGCCGGGCGCACCACACCATCGTTACCGCCACCGCCTTGGTAGAGGAAGCGGCCATTCCAGCCGGTGGGCAGCCGCATCTCGAAGCCGATGTGGTACGGCTTGCCGTCGGCACCGGTGCGCTCGTTCATGCGCCCGGTGACCTTGCAGTGCGCAGCCAGCATGGGGCCGGCAGTGGCCCCGGGTGCGCGCTGGGTGTCGGCGGCAACCGCCTCGGTTTTCAAGACCACGCCGGAAGATGCCTTGGCCGCCAGCGCAGCGCAATCGGGCGCTTGCGCCCATGCGACCGGCGCGATGGCCAGCAATGCAGCCGCAGCAACAGGTTGCCATCGGACGATGTGGTTGGGCATGAACATGGCCTTGTCTCCGGCCTGATCAGGACTCGGCGGTGAAGCCGATTTTCTTGATCAGCGGTGCCCAGCGATCTGACTCGGCCTTCTGGCTGCGCGCCATCTCGTCTGACGTGCCACCCACAGGGATCAAGCCCTGAATCGCCAGGCTGTCGATCAACACCTTGTCTTTCAGCGCGGCATTGATGGCGGCGTTGGCATTGGCCACCACGTTGGCGGGTGTCTTGGCAGGGGCGTAGAAGCCAAACCACTCTTCCACCATCAGATCGGGGAAGCCGGACTCGATGAACGTCGGTACTTCAGGCGCGAACGGCGAGCGCTTGCTGCCGGATGTGGCCAGCATGCGGATCTTGCCGGCCTTGTGGTTGGCCAGAAAGTCACCATGCGGTGTGACCATGGACGCCAGTTGGCCGCCAATCATGTCGGCCACGCCCGGTACCGAGCCGCGATACGGAATGTGCTTGAGCTCAACGCCGTTGTTGATGCCCAGCAGGGCCCCCAGAAAGTGGGGCGTGGAGCCGGCCGCAGGTGAGCCATAGCTGGCGTCCTTGGGGTTGGCCTTGGCCCAGGCCAGGTAGTCTTTGACGGTCTTGACGCTGTCGGGAACCAGGGGGCCCACCGCCAGGCCGTGCGTCAATGACGAGCCAATCACCACGGGCACAAAGTCCTTGACGGGGTCGTAGCTGAGCTTGGCGTAGATGTGCGGGTACAGCGACATCATGGAGTAGGGCGTCAGCAGCAGCGTGGCGCCATCTGGGGTGGCATTTTTGACGGCTTCGCAGGCGATGCGCCCGGCGGCACCGGTCTTGTTTTCAACCACGCCGGCGTTCTTGGTGTAGGCGCTGCCACCCAGCTTGTCCGCCACGCGGCGGCTGGTGGCATCGGCCGTTCCGCCAGCGGGGAAGCCGTTGATGATCTTGACCAGTTCGAGGGATTGGGCCTGGGCGCTGGTGGTACCCAATGCGCCAAGCGCTCCGAGCAGTGATGCGCTGAGGCTGGCTTGTGTGAATTGACGGCGTTGCATAAAAAGTCTCCTGATGAGGTGTGAGGATTGAGAGTAAAAAATTTAACGGGGTGCCATGCGCAAGGCACCATCCAGACGAATCACTTCGCCGTTCAAATGCCCGTTGGTCACGATGTGGCAGGCAAGTTGCGCAAACTCTTCGGGCTTGCCCAGACGCGGAGGGAAGGGGATAGACGCCGCCAGCGAGGCCTGCACGGGCTCAGGCAATTGCTTCATCAGCGGCGTGGCAAACAGGCCCGGTGCGACGGTGCACACACGAATGCCGTGCTGGGCCAGGTCGCGCGCCATCGGCAGCGTCATGCCCGCCAGGCCGGCCTTGGACGCGCTGTAGGCCTGCTGGCCCACCTGGCCGTCGAAGGCGGCGACCGAGGCGGTGAACACCATCACGCCCCGCTCGCCGTCGTCCAGCGGCGCC
>JANOAP010000446.1:0-5417 GCA_031411175.1 Rhodoferax sp.
GCGGTTTGCCAAACACGGCCAGTGGCTTGGCATCGGCGTTGATGGCGCGTTTGTTGGCGGCATCCCGCAGGCGATTGATCAAGTCGTTGCTGACAAGCGCAGAGGCTGCCCTTGAAGCAAGACACCGTGCGCAATGACCAGCTTTCTCAGGGTGTCAGAAAGGTCTTCTGCATCCGTCAGATCAACACGCCATGGCAAGGCGCTGTCTTCCATATCTGCCCGCAAATGAGCCAGTGCAACATCATGCTTCGAGTCCAGGCCCCACACCGCAATGTCCAAATCGGAATAGGGCTTGCTGCCACGCCCAAACGGCCAGTCCACAACGCGTGAGCCAAAAGCCATCGCAGTCATGCCTGGCAGGCGGGCATCCAGCAATTTCATCACCAGCGCCGTCTGTGCGGCGGACATATCAACCATGGGCAGCACCTCTGGCTTGCAGGCGCTCATGCAATTCAGCGGCATGCGTAGCAAACGCCGGAATCACGGCGGCCACATCTGCCGCTTTGGCCTCGTTGTAGGTGTGTGATGTCGTGTTGCGCTTGTCTCTGAAGAGCATCCAGGCATCTGCATCCTGAACCAGGCTGCGCTCTGCACCGATCCGGATAAGGTCACGAAAACTCAGGGCATCGACCCCTTGCGCATCAGGCAAATCCAGCTCCAGTTGACGCTTGAGCATTTTCCAACTCAGTTCAAACGTGTACTCAAACCGTTGAATACAGGCGTCACGCAGCTCTTCGTCAAGGCATTGGCTCGCTTGCCAGCGCACCAGCGCCCGGTTCAGTGAGGCGAGGGCTTTGCCGAGGGCGCTGAAGTCAAGTGGCGTTGCGGCGTTGTTCATGGCGTGGT
This sequence comes from Rhodoferax sp., assembly GCA_031411175.1. Lineage (GTDB taxonomy): Bacteria > Pseudomonadota > Gammaproteobacteria > Burkholderiales > Burkholderiaceae_C > JANYCG01. The sequence continues at coordinate 847 of JANOAP010000446.1, forward strand.
GACGTTACCCTAACCTGGTTCTCAGCTCAAGCCTTATGCACTCAGGTGCTTGCCCACAATCCCCGCCAGCTCAAACATCGTCACCTGGGGTTTGCCAAACACCGGCAGCAGCTTGGCATCGGCATTGATGCTGCGTTTGTCTTTGGCATCCTGCAGGCCGTTGGCCTTGATGTAGTCCCACAGCTTTTTGATGACCTGGGTGCGGGCCACGGCTTCTGTGCCAATCACGGCGGCCAGCGCAGCGCTGGGCTGCAGGCCGCTGGCAGCGGTGGTCTTGCGAGGAGTTTTGGGCTTGGCTGCCGCTTTGATCGCTGTTTTGGCCGTGGTTTTGGTGCCGGCAGCTCTCTTTACAGGTGCTTTTGTGCCCGCAGCCCTCGTGGAACTTGCTTGAGTAGCTCCTGGTTTTGTAGCAACTGTTCTTGCAGAAGTTTTGGCAGCAGCACCCGCAGATGGTTTGCGTGGCGGAAATTTGCTGGGTGCAAATTCAAAGTTGACCTTGCCCGCCTCGGCATCCCAGGCCAGCATGGCCTTGAAGCCACGGCGCGTGCGCATGCTGACAAACTTGTCCAGCAGATCGGTCTTGCCCGTGTCCAGCAGTTTGCTCATCTGCTCGCGGGCGATGGGCTGTTGCAGGATGACCTGGCCGCTCTTGAAGTCGCAGCTGGGTGTGGGCTGGGCCAGGGTGGGCACCGATTTCTCGCACACGTAGTTCTTGCCATGCTCATACACCGCACCACCGCATTTGCGGCAGGCTCCCAGTGACTGCTGGGCCGAGAAGTCAATCAGTTCGCCGCTCTCTTCGCTTTTTTTGTCGTCACCAAAGTCAAATTCAAGCTTGTAGTTTTTGGTGTCTTCGTCGAACTTGATGACCATCTCTGCGGTGAAAGGCCAGCCTGCTTTGGAGCGGAAACCCTCCAGCGGGCCAATCTTTTTGTCGCGCAGAAACTGCTCCACCTCGGCCACTTCGAATGTGCGGCCCGCAGGCGTTTTGCCGAACGAGAAACCGCAGCCGTCTTCCGCGCCCGTCTTGCCGGTACAGGTGTAGCGGCGGTAGTTTTCTTTCACGATACCGCCGCAGTTGGGGCAGGGTGCCGCCAGCGTGGCGTAGTCCCCGGGAATGGTGTCGCGGTCGTATTCCTTGGCTTTTTTGACCATGCGCTCGGTCATGGCGGCAATCTCGGCCATGAAGCTTTCGCGGCTCAGCTTGCCGTGCTCCATCTGGTTGAGCTTGTATTCCCATTCCCCCGTCAGCTCGGCTTTTGACAGCTCTTCCACACCCAGGCCGCGCAGCAGCGTCATCAGCTGGAATGCCTTGGCGGTGGGAATCAGCTCGCGGCCTTCGCGCAGCATGTATTTCTCGGCAATCAAACCTTCGATGATGCTGGAGCGGGTGGCTGGCGTGCCCAAGCCTTTTTCCTGCATGGCCTCGCGCAGCTCGTCGTCTTCTACCGTCTTGCCTGCGCCTTCCATGGCCCCCAGCAGCGTGGCTTCGGAGTAGCGTGCGGGAGGACGCGTCTTGAGGCCCCTGGGCTCCACCGTGTCTGTGCGCACCAGCTCGCCGGGTTGCACGGGCACCAGGCTCTGGCCCTTGTCGCCGTCTTTCGCATCCGCAACCTCTTCGGCGGCTTCCTTGCCGTAGATCGCCAACCAGCCCGGCTTGACCAGCACCTTGCCTTCGGTTTTGAAGTTATGGCTGACGGCTGCGGCGGCGACCGTGGTAATCCGCGTGGTGACCTGGTATTCAGCACTGGGAAAGAACACCGCCATGAAGCGGCGAGTGACCAGGTCGTAAATCTTCTGTTCAGCTTCCGACAGGCCTGAAGGTGCTTGCAGCGTCGGAATGATGGCAAAGTGATCTGACACTTTGGCGTTGTCAAAAATCCGCTTGCTGGGCTTGACGTAATTGCCCTTGATGGCCATGGCCGCAAACGGTGCCAGGTGCTTCAAGCCGCTGTCGGCCAGCATGGCAAGTGTGTCTTTCACCACCGGCACATAGTCTTCGGGCAAGGCACGCGAATCGGTTCGCGGGTAGGTCAGCGCCTTGTGGCGCTCGTACAGGCTTTGCGCGATCGACAGCGTGGTTTTGGCGCTGAAGCCAAACTTGCCGTTGGCCTCGCGCTGCAGGCTGGTCAGATCGAACAGCAGGGGTGATGCCTGTGTGGTGGGCTTGCTTTCCTCGGTGACGCTGGCCTTCTGGCCACGCACGGCGTCGGCAATCGCCTGTGCCTCACGCTGGGTCCAGACGCGGTCGGCCTTGAGCTCTGCATCCACCTCGTCGGTGTTGCCCGCTGCGGCATTCGCTGCGGCTTTCTTCCACTTCGGGTCAAACCACCTGGCCGGGTAGTCACCGGCTGCGGCGGCGAAGGAGGCATGAATTTCCCAGTAATCACGGCTGATGAACTTGCGGATTTGCTCCTCTCGCTCCACCACGACGGACAGCGTAGGCGTCTGCACCCGGCCCACGGTGGTTAAAAAGAAGCCGCCATCGCGCGAGTTGAATGCCGTCATGGCACGGGTGCCGTTGATGCCCACCAGCCAGTCAGCCTCGGATCTGCAACGCGCCGCATCAGCCAGCGGCAGCATCTGCTTGTCGGTGCGCAGCGCGCCAAAGCCGTCACGAATGGCCTGCGGCGTCATCGATTGCAGCCACAGGCGGCTGACCGGCAGCTTGACCTTGCTGTACTGCTGGATCAGACGGAAGATCAACTCGCCCTCACGGCCCGCGTCACAGGCGTTCACCAAGGCACCCACGTCCTTGCGCTTGGCCTGCTTGACGATGGCGTTGAGCCGAGTCTTGGTCTTGTCCATGGGCTTGAGGTCAAAGTGCGGCGGGATCACCGGCAGGTTGGCAAAGCTCCACTTGCCGCGCTTGACGTCAAACTCTTCAGGGGCCTGAATCTCTACCAGGTGGCCTACGGCGCTGGTCACCACGTATGTGTCGTTCTCGAAGTGCTCTTCGTGTTTGTCGAACTTGCCCGCAATGGGCGTGAGCGCGCGCACGATGTCTTGAGCGACGGAAGGCTTCTCGGCAATAACCAAAGTTTTATTCAAAACGGTGTTTTTCATCTGACTACAATCCAGTGTCTCGCGTGCGCGCAGGTGCGCACACGCATACGTGAGCGCGCACACACGCGCCCATACGATTCACCATACCAAATTTTCAATGACCCATTTCTGCGGTGCGGAAAAGTCAGGGATGCAAAGTGAGCCAACGTGAGTAAAAAGATCGCCCCCGGAGATAACCGCCGCATTCAGACTCGCCGCTCGGGCGTCCACGGCAAGGGCGTGTTCGCGGTGCAGGATATTGCCGAAGGCGAAACCATCATCGAATATGTGGGCGAAGTCGTGACCTGGAAAGAAGCGCAAAAGCGCCACCCGCATGACCCGTCCGACCCCAATCACACGTTTTACTTTCATATTGATGAAAAGCATGTGATTGACGCGCTGTACGGCGGCAACTCATCGCGCTGGATCAATCACTCGTGCGATGCCAATTGCGAAGCCGACGAAGAAGGCGGCAGGGTCTTCATCAAGGCGCTGCGCAACATCAAGGCGGGTGAGGAACTGAACTACGACTACGGCCTGATCATTGACGAGCGCTACACGCCCAAGCTCAAGGCCGAATACCCGTGCTGGTGCGGCTCAAAAAACTGCCGGGGCACTTTACTGGCTCCCAAGCGCGGCAAGCGGTAACACCATGCAGCGTTGGCCTGCGGAGGCGATCTGGGAGGCTGTGGTGCCTTTGCTGGATGGTTTTACCGTCGAAGTGCTGCCCCAGATCGATTCAACCAACACCGAGCTGATGCGTCGGGCCAAAGCCGGGCAGCTGGAGCCGATCCTGCTGGTGGCAGAGCAGCAAACTGCGGGGCGGGGGCGGTTGGGGCGGCAGTGGCACAGCGAAGCTGCAGGCGTACCGTCATTGACTTTTTCGCTGGGTCTGCCTTTGTCACCCCAAAGCTGGTCGGGCTTGTCTCTTGCCGTGGGCGTCAGCGTGGCGCAAAGCCTGCACCCCGATCTGCGTTTGAAGTGGCCCAACGACATCTGGTTTCAATTGCGCAAACTGGGCGGCATCTTGATTGAAACCGCCAGTTTCGGCGATATCCGCTATGTGGTGATCGGCGTTGGCATCAACATGGCCCCACGTGATGCCGCTGGCCTTTCCACGCCGCCCGCCTGGCTGCAGGAGGTGCGACCCGGCATGGATGCGCCCCTGGCTTTGCAGCGTGTGGTGGTGCCGCTGGTGGGGGCCATCCAGCAGTTTGAAGCGCACGGCTTTGCACCATTTCAGGCCCGCTTCAATGCGCTGGACGCGCTGGCTGGGTGCACGGTCAGCCTGAGTGGCGGCGTGCAGGGCATCCAGGGAATGGAGGGTGTCGCAGGTGTCGCTCAGGGTGTAGACGAGACCGGTGCCCTGCTGCTGCACACTGCGCAGGGCTTGAGAAAAATGACGAGTTCTGAGTTCTGCGTGCGCCAGGCACACTTTGTCCCTTGTGAAAAACCCGCCTGATTCACCCGATGCTGTGTTTTCTGGTTTTGTTTGTTGTGCTGGCATACGGCGCCTAATACGCGTG
>JANOAP010000447.1:0-17833 GCA_031411175.1 Rhodoferax sp.
GACCAACGGCAAGGCGGTCACGCTCTCCAGCAGCTACGGCGGCGCGGATAAAAACAACTACACCATCACCGACCAGGCCACGACCACGGCCAACATCACGCCTGCGGCGTTGACCATTAGCGCCCCCACCATCACCAAGACCTATGACGGCACGACCGCCGCCACCGGTACGGCAACCATCACAGGCACTGTTTACAGCGGCGACAGCGTCACGGCTGGCGTTCTGGCCTTTGCCGACAAAAACGCTGGCACAGGCAACAAGATCGTGAACGCCAGCGGTTACACGGTAGGCGACGGGGTGAACACAGGCAACTACGCTATCAGCTACGCCAGCAACACAGTCAGCAGCATCACCCCCGCCAGCCTTAGCGCCTCCACCAGCAACGTCAGCCGTGCCTACGACGGCACGACCAACGCCAACGGTGTGGCAGCGGTCACCAGCGGCACGCTGTTTGGCGGCGATACGTTGAGTGGTGGCAGCTTCGCCTTCACCAACAAGAATGTGGGTGCTGGCAATAAGACAGTGACTGTGTCAGGCGTCACCGTCGCTGATGGCAACAGCGGCGGCAACTACACCGTTACACAAGTCAACAACGCTACCAGTACCATCACGCCAGCCAGCCTGACCCTGTCCACCAACAATGTCAGCAAGACCTATGACGGCACCACCAGCGCTGCTGGCACTGCGGCAGTCACCAGTGGCACACTGTTCAGCGGGGACACCCTGAGCGGCGGCAGCTTCGCCTTCACCAACAAGAACGTAGGTGCGGGGAACAAGACCGTCACCGCCTCGGGCATCACCGTGAGCGACGGCAACAGCGGTGGTAATTACATCGTCAGCTATGTCAGCAACACAACGAGCACGATCAATCCAGCCAGCCTGAGTGTTTCGACCAATAATGTCAGTCGCGTTTATGACGGCACGACCAACGCCAGCGGCGTGGCGGCGGTCACCAGCGGCACGCTGTTTGGCGGCGACACGTTGAGTGGTGGCAGCTTCGCCTTCACCAATAAGAACGTGGGTGCAGGCAACAAGACGGTGACGGTGTCAGGCGTCACCGTCAGCGATGGCAACAGCGGTGGCAACTACACCGTCACCCAGGTTAACAACGCTACAAGTACCATCACGCCAGCCAGCCTCACCCTGTCCACCAGCAACGTCAGCAAGACTTACGATGGAACGACCAGCGCCAGCGGCGTGGCAACCGTCACCAGCGGTACGCTTCTTGGCGGAGATACCCTGAGCGGCGGCAGCTTCGCTTTCACCAACAAGAACGTAGGCGCAGGCAACAAGACCGTCACCGCTTCAGGTGTCACCGTCACCGACGGCAACAGCGGCGGTAACTACACCGTCAGCTATGCCAATAACAACACAAGCACCATCACGCCTGCTGCACTCAACGTCACCGCCCCCACTGTCACCAAGACCTATGACGGCACCACCACCGCCACGGGCAGCGCCACCGTCGGCACCCTTGCTGGTGCCGGTGCCGGAGAAACGGTAGGCACCGCCGCCGCCCTCGCCTACACTAATAAAGATGCAGGCACAGGCAGCAAAACCGTACAGGCCAGCGGCATCATCATCAAAGACAGCGCCAATGTGGACGTGACGGGCAACTACAACGTCAGCTATGTAGACAACACCACAAGCACCATCAACCAGGCCGCCCTCACCGTCACGGCCAACAACGACGCCCGCTTCGTCACCCTGCCTGACACCGCAGGCTACAACGGTGCGAGCTATAGCGGCTTCGTGGGCGCAGAGACCGCCACGGCCAGCGGCGTCCTCGGCGGCAGCCTTAGCATCAACCGGCCCAATGCCGTGACCGATGTGGCCGCAGGCACCTACACCGGCGCACTTGTGCCGGGTGGTCTGAGCGCGGGCAACTACAACATCAGCTACGCGAACGGCAGCTACACCATCGTGCCGGCCAACCAGCTACTGGTGCGGGTCACCAATACCAGCACCATCTACGGCAGTGCGCCCACCTACACCATCACCAGCGCCCAGTACCTGGACAGCAACAACGTCACCCTGCACAGCCTCACCGGCAGCGGCTCGGGCAACAGCTTCAACTACACCGATGGCTCGGGCGGCGCGGCCAGCTTCACGCTCAACCCCACGGGGGCCACCCTCAGTACGGCGGGCAAGACCACCGTTGGCAACTACACGTTGGCCGACGCCAGCCCGACCATCACCGGCAACAACTTCAACGCATTGACCTTCGTCGGCAACCTTGCCGTCATCCCCAAGACCATTACCGCCAGCGCCAGCGGCGTCAGCAAGGTCTACGACGGCAACACCAGCATGAGCGGTGTCACCCTGGCCCTGGCAGGCAAGGAAACCGGTGACCTCGTCACCATCAGCGGCACGGGTGCCTTCGCACAAAGAAACGTGGGCACCAGCCTGGGTTACTCGGTCTCCGGCGTCACCCTGGGTGGCACCGATGCCGCCAACTACAGCCTCGCTGGCGGCAACAGCTTCAGTGGCACCAACGGTGCCATTACCCCCGCCAGCGTCACCCTGTCCACCTGCAACGTCAGTAAGACTTACGATGGAACGACCAGCGCATCGGGTGTGGCAACCGTCACCAGTGGTACGCTGTTTGCCGGGGATGCCTTGAGCGGCGGCAGCTTCGCTTTCGCCGACAAAAACGTGGGCGCGGGCAACAAGGCCGTCACTGCCTCCGGTGTCACCATCACCGACGGAAACAGTGGCAGTAACTACACCGTCAGCTATGCCAATAACAACACAAGCACCATCACTCCTGCGGCACTCACCGTCACCGCCAACAACGACGCGCGCTTCGTCACACAAACCGACACAACGGGCTACCAGGGTGTCAACGCCATCGGCTTCGTGAACGGAGAAACCGGGGCCAGCCCGGGTGCCCTGAGCGGCACCGCCAACATCGCCCGGCCCAATGCAGGCACCGACGTCGCCGCCGGCACCTACACCGGTGCCCTGGTGCCCAGTGGACTTGCCTCCAGCAATTACGGCATCAGCTACGCCAACGGCAACTACACCATCGTGCCCGCCGGACAACTGCTGGTCACCGTCGCCAATCTCTCGACCACCTACGGCACCACACCCGTCTACGGCACACCGGTGGCGCAGTACCTGAACGGTGCCAACGTCATCAGCACCCTGGCCGCACCCACCGTGGCCGGCACCCAGTACACCTTTAGCGACGGCGCTGGCGGCAACGCCATATTCACCCTCAAGCCACTGACCTCGGCCACCAGCACCGCTGGCAAGACGCCTGTCGGCAGCTACGCCATTGGCTCTACCAACGTGACGGAAACCAGCGCCAACTTCAGTAACACAGTCACCTTCATCGGCAACCAGACCATCACCCCTAAAACCGTCACCGCCAGTGCCAGCGGCGTCAGCAAGGTCTATGACGGCAACACCAGCATGAGCGGCGTCACCCTGGCCCTGGCAGGCAAGGAAACCGGTGACCTCGTCACCGTCAGCGGCGCGGGCGCCTTCTCGCAAAAGAACGTGGGTACCAGTCTGGCCTACACCATCTCCGGTGCTACCCTGGGTGGTACCGATGCCGCCAACTACAGCCTTACAGGCGGAAACAGCTTCAGCGGCACTGGCGGTGCCATCACCCCCAAACCCCTGAACGTCTCTGGTGCCGTTGCCCAAGACAAAACCTTCGACGGCACCACCGACGCCACCATCACCGGTGCCATCCTGGCCGCAGGCGGCGTTATCGGCTCAGACGTGGTCACCCTGGGCAATGCCACGACCGGCAATTTCAACACCAGCGCCGTCGGCTCCAGCAAACCCGTGACGACTGCCATGACCCTGGGCGGTGGAGACAGCGGGAACTACAGCGTGACCCAGCCTGCGGGCTTGGTGGCGAACATCACGCCAGTGCCGACACCTACCCCTATACCAACACCTACACCTACACCCACCCCGACACCGACACCGATACCAACTCCAACTCCGACACCTACACCCGATCCAACACCAACACCGGTTCCCGTGCCAGTCCCTGTGCCCACGCCGACCCCAGCGCCTGCGCCTGCCGTGATCCCGAGCGCGCCGGTGCCAATCGCTGTACTCGTCACCGCTTTCAATTCCCCCGCGGCCATCCCCGGTGCCGTCGTGGTGAACCTGATCCGCGAGGCAACAGAACAAACGCCCGCCCTGATACAAATCCAGCTGGGAGAGCAAGTCATGAAAGGGGCTTCGTTCGAGGCGGGTCTGCCCGCCCAGGTTGTGCAACAGCTACAAACAAGAGCCATCCTGCCCATCGCGTTGTTGCAGGACGGCAGTCCGTTACCTGACTGGTTGCGGTTTAACGCCCAGACCCTGAAGTTCACAGCCCAGCGTGTGCCGACCAACGTGCTGCCGCTTCAGGTGATGATCGTCGCCGGTTCCCTGCGCATCTTGGTAGAGATTATCGAGATGAAGTAGACGGGCCGGGACTATTCAAAGCAAAGGGCATAGCGCCATGCGGTTGCGAAATTGCCGCATCGCAGGCACGATATCACTGCACTGCCGGGAAACTCGTACCTCGCCAAAACCCTACAAACCTGCCAACGCTCCATGTTTTTCCAGTGGCCCCAAAACCTTTGGCTGATGCTCGTCGTCCCCCTGTTGCCGGTGGCTTATGTATGGCTGCTGCGCCGTCGCGGCAAGCTGGCAGTGCGTTACAGCAGTCTGGATGTGGTGCGGGCTGCGGCCTCGGGGCGCAACTGGCGGCGGCATCTGCCGCCTGCCTTGTTGCTGCTGGCCTGCTCGGCACTGCTCCTGGCCGCCGCACGGCCCGTGGCATCCGTGCCACTGCCCTGGGCGCGATCCACCATCATTCTGGCCATGGACGTGTCGCTGAGCATGCGCGTCAACGACGTCAAGCCCACGCGCCTCGCCGCTGCGCAAGACGCAGCCAAGCTGTTTCTGCGTGACCTGCCCAAGAACATTGAAGTTGGGCTCATTACCTTTGCAGGCAGCAGCCAGGTGGCTCAGGCCGCCACACTGGACCGCGCACCGCTAGTAGCGGCCATTGACGGTTTCCAGATGCAACGGGGCACGGCCATCGGCAATGCCATTGCGCTGAGCGTGGCCGAGCTGTTCCCGGACCACGGCATCAACGTGGCCGACATGACGTTTGGCGGCAAGCCACGCGGGCGCAGCCTGGATGACAGGGCGAAGCCCGCGCCCAAACAGATCACGCCGGTGGCACCGGGCTCGCATCCATCGGCCGTCATCATTTTGCTGACCGACGGACGCCGCACAACGGGCATCGACACGCTGGAGGCCGCCAAACTGGCCGCCGACCGCGGCGTGCGCATTCACGTGGTCGGGCTGGGCAGTGCCGATGGCGGCTCCTACGGAATGGACGGCATGGCCATGTACCTGCAACTGGACGAGCCCACCCTGCGCGAGGTGGCACGCATGACTGGCGGCGACTACCACCAGGCCGGCACGGCCGAAAAGCTGCGTGGCGTGTATGAGACCCTGGGCTCGAACCTGCAGGTTGTGAAACGCGAAACCGACCTTGCACCCTTGCTGGCCCTGGCTGCGGCACTGATTGCGATGGCTGCGGGGCTTTTGTCGATGCTGTGGTTCGGGCGACTGGCGTGACTGCGCGACACCAGACACCGCTGGACCTACCCCATGAAAAAAGACTTCAAAGGCAATAAGCAATCGTTACCCAGCAAGCTGTGCGCCGTGTGCGCCCGCACCATGACCTGGCGCAAAGCCTGGGCCAAGAATTGGGATTCGGTGTTGTATTGCTCTGATGCTTGCCGTGCTCAAAAAGCAGCCAAGAAAACCCCATGAAACAAGCCCGCCCTACCCCCACACCGTTGCCCGTCAAAGTAAGGCATCTTGTCCTGGTGCTGGGCGACCAGCTTGATGCGCAGTCTTCTGCACTGCAAAATTTCGACCCCACGCAAGACGTGGTCTGGATGGCCGAGGTAGCAGAGGAGTCCACCCACGTGTGGTCTGCCAAACAGCGCATTGCGGTGTTTTTGAGCGCCATGCGGCACTTTGTGGATGACCTGCACGCACTTGGCATGCCGGTGCGGTACACGCGGCTGGACGATGCCCACAACCAGGCCACGCTCGCCCAGGAATTGAGCCACGCCATCACCCAACTGCAACCTACCGCACTGGTACTCACAGCCCCCGGCGACTGGCGCGTGCTGCAAAGCCTGCGCGCAGTGGCCGCACAGCACCAATTGCCGCTGGACCTGCGCGACGACACACACTTTTTTAGCACCGTGCGAGATTTTGCAGCGCATGCCAAGGGCCGCAAACAATTGCGTCTGGAATATTGGTACCGCGAGTTGCGCCAAAAGAACGGCATCCTCATGGACGGCAAAGCCCCGCTGGGCGGGCAGTGGAACTTTGACGCCGACAACCGCGAATCTTTTGGCAAGGCAGGCCCGCAGAATGTGCCGCCGCCCAGCCGCTTTCAGCCAGACGCCATCACGCAAGAGGTCATCGCGCTGGTGAACGCGCGATTCGCCAGCCACCCTGGCACGCTGCACAGTTTTGGCTGGCCGGTCACCCGCGCACACGCGCTGCTGGCTTTGCAGGCATTTATAGACGAGCGCCTGCCTTTATTTGGTCTGTATGAGGATGCCATGTGGGCGGGAGAGGCCTGGCTCTACCACTCGCACCTGAGTTGCGCGCTCAACCTCAAGCTGCTGAACCCGCGCGAAGTGGTGCAAGCCGCAGAAGAGGCCCACCGCACAGGCCATGCGCCGCTGGCGGCCGTCGAGGGTTTCATCCGCCAGATATTGGGTTGGCGCGAATTTGTGCGTGGCATTTACTGGACGCAAATGCCCGACTATCTGGAGCGCAATGCGCTGGATGCCCAGGCCGGACTACCCGCCTGGTACTGGACGGGCGACACCGAAATGGCCTGCCTGAAAGATACCATCACCCAAACCCTGGAGCATGGCTACGCCCATCACATCCAGCGCCTGATGGTGACCGGGCTTTACGCCCTGCTGCTTGGCGTGAGGCCGCAGGTCGTGCACACCTGGTACCTCAGTGTCTATGTCGACGCGGTGGAATGGGTAGAGCTGCCCAACACCCTGGGCATGAGCCAGTTTGGCGATGGCGGCCTGATGGCCAGCAAGCCCTATGTGGCCAGCGGCAAATACATCCAGCGCATGAGCAACCACTGCAAGGGTTGCCAATACGACCCCGCGCAATCCACTGGCCCGAAAGCCTGCCCATTTACCACGCTGTACTGGGACTTCTTGATGCGTCACGAAGTGTTACTCAAGAAGAATCCGCGCATGGCCATGCAACTGAAAAATCTGGGGCGACTGGAGGTGCCAGCGCGCGATGCCATTGCCACCCAGGCGACCGCGCATCGACAAGCGCAGCAGCTTGCGCCTCCGTCCGACTTACCCGAATGACATTCGAGCCGACCCTGCAAGCTGCCCATGCACGGCTGGCAGCTGTAAACCCCACTGCCTATGCCCGCACCCGCAATGCACTCGACGGGGCGGTTACCCGGCTCTCACCTTACCTGACCCACGGCTTGCTCAGCTTGCGGCAGGTGTACACGGCGGTGCACGCGCACCATGCTCTGGACGCCCAGCACAAGTTCGTATTCGAGCTGGGCTGGCGTGCTTATTGGCGACATGTTTGGGCCCACCTGGGCGATGGCATTCACCAATCCATCCATGCTGGTCTGCTGCCCGACGATGCCTACCAAACGTTGATGCCCGCCGATGTGCTTGAGGCCCGCACAGGCCTGCCCGCCATCGACCTGGCGGTGCGCGAACTCTACGAGACGGGTTATGTACACAACCACGCCCGCATGTGGCTGGCCAGTTACCTGGTGCACTTGCGCAAGGTCCATTGGCACACGGGTGCGCAGTGGATGCTGGGTCACCTGCTGGATGGCGACGTGGCCAGCAACCACTTGAGCTGGCAGTGGGTTGCGGGCACAGGCAGCGGCAAACCGTACCTGTTCAACGCGGACAACGTGGTCAAGTACGCGCCCGCCCATTGGCATAGCCCCGGCACGGTGGTCGATACTTCTTATGAGGAATTGGATCGCATCGCGCGCAGCGTGAAAGCCGTCAAGCCTTGCGGCGGAAGCACCTTGGTGGGCATACCGCCACCTGATGTATTTATCTCACCCCCGGGTACAGCATGGTCTGAGCCCCACAGCACTCTTGCTGCGAATCGCGACGTGTGGCTTGCCCACCCCTGGTCAATCGGTGTTGCGCGGCACGCGCCGCTGGCGGGCGAAGTGGTGATCGGTGTGGGCTTTGCCGAATCCCATGCGCAGAGGCCCTGGAGCGCCCAGCGCTGGCGTTTTGTGACGCAAGGCTTGCAGGCACACACACCCCACCTTTGGTGGGCTAACCATGCGCAGATCACAGAGGCACTGCGCTCTGCCCGCTCGGTGACCTGGCAGCCCGATCCGCACCTTGGAATAGCGCTGGAAAATGCAGACGCGCAGTCACAAGCACAACTTTTTGACCCGGTAAAAACCTACTGCAAGAGTTTTTCGCAGTGGTGGCGACAGACAAAGATCGCCCAGTGATTCCATTGCCGTCCTTTCGGTCTCCCCGGCTGACCGCCTATACCGTAGCGGCGCCTTTCGCCCCTGCGTCGCTGGCGCTGCCACCTGAAACACGCTCTGCACCAAGGCGTTGAATCATGAAATCTGCGGCATCCAGGATGTGCTGGCGCGCCAGCGCCTCTGCCCTCAGGCCATCGCCTGCAGCTACAGCGTCCAACAACTCCTCATGCTGGTCCCAGATGTCCCGGGGTTTGTCATCACGCATCAGCACTTCGCCCATGACGCGTTGCGTTTGGGTCCAGTGCGTTGCCATCGCCGGGGCTACCAGGGGGTTGCCCGACTGGGCATAAATGAAATGATGCAACGCCATGTCGGCTGTAATCATCGAGGTAATAGACAGGTCGGCAACGGCCTTTCGCCCCACTCGGATCAATGCCGGCCCGCGCCGAGCCACTTCAGCCGAGTTGTTCAAAGCGGCCTTGCGAAAGGCCAAGCCTTCGATGACCGCCCGCACGTCGTACAGGTGGCGAACATGGTCCAGATCAAGCGGTGCAACCTGCATACCTCGCCCTGGCGCATCGATAAGCACGCCATCTTTGCGCAGCAAGGTCAGCGCCTGCTGCACCGGTTGCCTTGAAACACCGAAATCCTGGGCCAATTGCTCCTGAATAATGCGTCGGCCAGGCGGCAGGCGACCGCCTGCAATTTCCGCAAGAATGGCCTCGTGAACTTGCTCCACCAGACTGGGGCTAACCTGCAATGTTTTCATGGAATGGCTGATGGTCCCGCGCGCCAGACGCGCTCTGCATCGTCCCAGGCGGCCAGCGCTTGAAGATCGGGCACCCAAGCCAGGCCGGATTTGGCATCGGACGAGGCAGCTTGCGGGGTCACAACAACGTCAAGCAGCGCCGGTCTGTTGGCCATCGCACGTTCGATTGCACCCGGTAATTGGTCTGGTGAGGTCACGCGCTCGGCATACATGCCAAAGGCACGCGCCATGGCCGCATGGTCAGCAAACTGCAAATGGGTTCCCACCACTCTGCCATGTGTTTCTTGCTGGTCGCGCACCTCGATCGCCCAAGAACCGTTGTTGGCAACCACGACGAGCACAGGTGCCTTATGGCGCACTGCGGTATCAATTTCCATGGCGTTAAAGCCAAAAGCGCCATCGCCTGTGGCCACCACCACGACCCGGTCCGGGCAGGCCAGACTGGCTGCAATGCCGAAAGGGGTACCAACACCAATACAGCCCAGCGAACCCGGGTCGAGGTAGGTTTGGGCTGGCAAGCCAACGCGCGCAAAGCTCAGAAAGTCACCCCCATCGGCAACCACGATGGCATCCGGGGGCAGTGCATCGCGCAGGGCCGCGAGGACACGGTTGGGATGCATGCGGCCATCGCTACCCGCTGGCGCTTCGCGCATCGCGTGAACCAGCTTGACGGAGCGTTGCAGATGCTGCTGGCGCAGCCCGTCCAGCCAGGCTGGGTCACTGGCCGGTGCGGTGGCAGGCAAAGCGTCCAGAATGGCTTGTAACGCTAGCGCGGGATGGGCAAAAAGTTCGACGGTACCCCGCCGGTTGTCACGCAATTCGGCGGCGCAATCTGCAATGCGCACAAACTCGGCCTTGCCAAACACAGCAGGCGAACCATACGCGAGTTGAAAGTCAAGCCTGCGACCCACCGTCACAACCAGGTCAACCTGGCCCATGACGCTGCCCCGCATGGCGGCCACCACACTGGGATGGTCATCGGCGATGAGCCCCCGACTTTCGCCGGTGTCGAGATAAGCAGCGTTGAGCCGCTTGAGCAAAGCATCTAGAGCGGGCCCAGCGCCAACCGCGCCACGCCCTGTAATGAACAGCACACGGCGGGCGGCCCAAAGCTTATCGACCACAGCCTTCACGGCGTCTGGGGCGGGCGGAACAGGTCTACACGCCGGTGGCGCAAAACATTCCGCGAGCTGCACCGCAGGCGATACGTTGGCACGCAGGGTATCGACCGGAAAATCCAGATAGACCGGCCCAGGCTCACCGGCTTCACCCAGGGCACGTGCTGCCGCTTCAGCCAGTTCCTGCAATACCAGGTCGGGGTGTCGCACGGTGCGGGCGTAGCGGGTCAGGCTGCGCACCAGCTCGGTGTGCACGATGTCTTGAAGGGCACCGCGGTTTTCTTGTGCGCAGGGGGGCAAGCCCGACAACACCAGCACCGATGCACGCGCCACGTGGGCATTGGCGATGCCGGTCATGGCATTGGTCACGCCCGGCCCGGCAGTCACAAGCGCCACGCCCAGGCCACCGGTGAGTTGCGCCTCGGCATGGGCCATGTAGACAGCGGCCCGCTCGTCGCGCACGTCAATGATGCGTATCCCCTCGGCATCCAGTCGCATCCAGATCGGCATGATGTGCCCGCCGCACAGGCCATAGACACGGCGAACGCCGCGCGCTTTCAAAAATCGGGCAATGACAGCGGCGGCGGATTGTTCGCCGATGGGGGGTGGGGACATGCGGTTCTCCGGTATTCAACAGAAATGAATGGCAGCAAGACTTGACGAAATATGTATTCTGAATTCAGAATACAAAAAAATCAACCCATTTTTAAAACAAGGAGCGCTTGATGACCCCGTTACTGACTTTTGCCGATGCCGTCGCCACGCATGCACGCCTGCGGCCCGACAAATTGGCAGTGCGCGACTCGCGCCGCCAGCTAACCTACCGCGTGTGGGACGAGCGAACCACGACGCTTGCCTGCGCACTGCTTGGCATGGGGTTGACCAAGGGCGACCGCGTGGGTGTGGTCGCCTACAACTGCCTCGAGTGGATGGAGATTTATGCCGCAATGGCGCGCGCTGGCCTGGTGGTTGTGCCCATGAACTTTCGCCTCACCGGGCCGGAGATGGCCTACATCCTGGCGCATGCCGAAGTGGCAGCGGTGATTGCGGGGCCACAGTTTTGCGCCACGCTTGACGGCATTCGCGCGCAACTCAGCCTTGATGCAAGGCGCTGGATTTGTATTGAGCAGGCGCCACCGCCAGGCTGGACAGCCTTTGAGAGCCTCATGGTTCAAGCCGATCCGGGCCCTGTGCCAGCCCCGGTCAGTGCCGATGACATGTGTGCGCTGATGTACACCTCGGGCACCACCGGCCGCCCCAAGGGTGCCATCCGCACCCACGGCGGCAACGCCTTGATCGCATTGGCAACGGCCCTGGAAATGGGCTTTACACGTGACGACACGGCACTGCTGGTCATGCCCCTGTGCCACGCCAATTCGCTTTACTTCGGTTCTACATTTGTGCACTTGGGCGCGACCTGCATCATTGATGACCGGCCCAGTTTTGATGCGCAGGCCCTGCTGCAAACCCTGGCCGAAGACCGCGTGACGTTTACATCGCTGGTGCCCACCCACTACATCATGCTGATGGCGTTGCCGCAGGAGATCAAGCGCCGTTATGACCTGTCTGCGGTGGGCAAGCTGATGATCTCGTCGGCACCCGCACGACAGGAAACCAAGCGCGGCATCATGGCGCTGTTCCCCAACGGTCAACTTTATGAGCTGTATGGATCCACGGAGGCGGGTTGGGTCACGCTGCTTCGGCCCGACGAACAACTGCGCAAGCTGGGCTCTGTGGGGCGCGAATGGGCCTGCAGTGGTGCCATTCGATTGCTGGACACGCAGCGGCAGGAAGTGGCCGATGGCGAGGTGGGAGAACTTTATTCGCGAACCGCCTACGTGTTCAAAGGGTACTGGAAGAATCCCGAAAAAACTGCGGAAGCCATGGAGGGCGACTGGTGCTCGGTGGGCGACATGGCGCGGCGTGACGGGGATGGCTATATCTGGCTGGTCGACCGCAAGAGCAACATGATTATCAGTGGTGGCGAGAATATTTACCCGTCAGAGGTTGAAGCGGTACTTAGCCAGCACCCTGGGGTGCGCGATGTGGCCGTGATCGGTGTTCCCCACGACAAATGGGGGGAAACCGCCATCGCGATCGTGGTACCCCACAACGGCCAGGCATTGACCCGAGACGAGTTGCGCGCCTGGTGTCGTGAACGTCTTGCCGGCTTCAAATGCCCGACTGCGTTTGAATTCACATCCGATGATCAAATGCCCCGCACCGCCACGGGAAAGATATTGCACCGCGTATTGCGCCAGACTTATGCAGGGACAGACACGACCTGAGGCCAGGGTGGCAGCCAAACGCGGTCAGCACCGCGTGGCATCGTATTGCACTTGCATGACCTTCCAGCCCAAATCTACTTGGTTGGAAAATTTGGGCACTGCAATCGGGGCATCAAACCAGCGGTGGATCGGTCTCGCGCTGCGGATGCCGGTGTTTGGCAATGCCCTGAATGAACAGCTCTACCGACGCTGTTGCAACGGTATCGGCAAAAATCAGCCCAGGGTCAGCGCCACCGCTGGGCAGTTTGCGTGGCAGGCCCGCCATATCGGCCAATTGACTAGAAGCACCCAGCACCAGCAGCGTCTTGCCGTGGCGGAACTGGTCCTTGATGCATTCCATGGTATGACCGTCGCGGGCCAGCGCAGCGACTGCGTCGGCGCCATCAGGCAACACCAGTGCATCGAACAAGAAACCAGGCTCGTTTTCCAGCGATGCATCGGCCTGAACCACCACACCGTCCGCAGTCTTGACCAAGCCGATGTGGGGTGCCACATAACGCGGTACGGCGCCTTGTGCCAGCAAAGCCGCGTGGACTGTGGCCGCACTTTTGCCAACCATGCCGTCGGCCGCCAGTAGGGCCACGGTGCGGCCTTTGATGGACCCGTCGCCCGGTCGGGCGGTCAAGGACAGCGACTTGGACACCGCAACCTCGGGTTTGGGTGGTTTGGACAACGCGCGCGGCATGGGTTCAGGCAATGTTTCCATACCCAGCCCGTCAGCCACTTGTTGTGCAAGAGCCTCCGATACATGGCGCAGCGAAGCCACCATGCGCTGGCGGATGGCGGGCACCGTCAACTTACTGAGCTCGAAACGGAAAGCCGCTGCAATGTGTGCTTGCTCCGCAGGCGTCTGGCTGTCAAAAAAAAGCGTCGCCTGGTTGTAATGCTCGGCAAATTTTTCGGGTTTGCCGCGCAGCTTGGATTGTTCCTGCTGTGCCGCCAGCCGCTCGGGCACTGTCACAAAACCCTGGCCCGCACCCGCCTGAAACGGGCAACCTCCGCCCAGCGAGTTGGGCTCATAAGACACACGCCCCCGCGGGATCGCCTGGCGATGCATGCCGTCGCGCTGGTTGTTGTGCACCGGAGCGATCGGCGCATTGATCGGGATCTCATGGAAATTGGGCCCGCCAAGGCGGGTGATCTGCGTATCCACATACGAATGGATGCGCCCGGCCAGCAGCGGGTCGTTCGAAAAATCAATGCCGGGCACCACATGGGCGGTACAAAACGCCACCTGCTCGGTTTCGGCAAAGAAGTTGTCCGGGTTGCGGTTCAGCACCATGCGCCCGACTGGCGTGATGGGCACCAGCTCTTCGGGAATCAGCTTGGTCGCGTCCAGAATGTCAAAGCTGAACTGCCCGGCCTGCTCTTCGGTAAAGATCTGCAACCCCAGCTCCCACTCGGGGAAGGCACCGGACTCTATACGCTCCCACAGGTCGCGGCGGTGGTAATCAGGGTCAGCACCTGAAATCTTCACCGCCTCATCCCACACCAGCGAATGCGTGCCGAATTTGGGGTTCCAGTGGAACTTCACGAATACGGAAACATTGTCCGCATTGACCATGCGGAAGGTGTGCACGCCAAACCCTTCCATCGTTGCGTAACTGCGCGGAATGGCCCGGTCGCTCATGACCCACATTAGCATGTGCGTGGATTCCGGCATCAGCGAGACAAAGTCCCAGAATGTATCGTGTGCGCTGCCTGCCTGTGGCATGCCGTGGTGCGGCTCGGGTTTGACTGCGTGTACCAGGTCCGGAAACTTGATGGCATCCTGAATGAAGAACACCGGCATGTTGTTGCCCACCAGGTCCCAGTTGCCTTCGTCCGTGTAGAACTTGACGGCGAAGCCGCGCACGTCGCGCGCGGTGTCCTTGGAGCCGCGTTCGCCTGCGACCGTAGAGAAGCGCACGAACACCGGCGTGATCTTGCCAGCCTCCTTAAAAGGCGCCGCCTTGGTGTGCTGCGTCAACGGCGCATAACATTCGAAGAACCCATGTGCGCCTGAACCACGTGCATGCACGATACGTTCGGGAATACGTTCATGGTCGAAGTGCGTAATTTTTTCACGCAGGATGAAATCTTCCAGAAGCACCGGGCCACGCAGCCCCGCCTTCAGCGAATTCTGGTTGTCGGCAATGGGCACGCCCTGATTTGTGGTCAGCCGCTCGCCGCCGGAATCCACACGTACCCGGTCCAGCGGCTCAATGGTTGCGTTGACGCCTTCAGGGGCCAGGCTGCCGGTCTTTTGCGTGCCATTTTCTTCACTGATCGTGCTGCCCGCGGGCAGACGGGATTCGGGCATCATGGTCTGACCTGCGGGCGGACTTTGTGCATTGGCGTTGCCATGTTCCAACGCCTTGTTGGCGTTGAAGGGCATGGCTGCGGCCAGGTAGTCCGCTTGTTGAGCCTTCACCGCAGCGGCACTGCGAAGGCTGGCGGGTAGTGGCGGCTTGCTCATGCGAGTTCACCGTTTTTTTCCGTCATTAGCGCCTGTTTGCGGGCGGTGATTTCGGCGCCCAATTCCACCATGTCCAATTTGGTGGCATTGGCTTTGGGGAACATTTCGTTTTGCTCCTCCTTGACATGGTGCTCCACGTATTCGCACAGCACCTTGATCTTGGCATCGAACATTTCGCCATCGGGCTCCACGCCTTCCACCTGGGCAATCAATGATTTCAAGGTTGCATGCTCGACCGTGGCTTCAGGCACCAGTTCCTTATCCTTCAGCGCCTTTTTAACGGCAGGATAAAAAATTTCTTCTTCAACCTGCGCATGCACACTGAGCTCCTGACAGATGCGCGCCACGATTTCTTTCTTTTGGCCGGTCAATCGCGCCTTGTCATAGTTGGCAAACAGACTGCTGACCAGCTTGTGGTCTGCGCGCAGCAATTCGGTCGCGCTGGTGGCTTTAGAGGTTTGGTGTGGGGTCTGTGATTTGGTGGCGGTTGCGTGATTCATGGTGAATGGTCCTTAATTGAGAGTTGAGTAAAAAGTATCGAAATGCAGGTGTGCGTCTAGTGCACAAACAACGCGATCAGAATGATGATGGGGATAGGTATACCGAGAAGCAACAAAAGCAGTGAACGCATGGTTTTCTCCTGGAACAGTGGTAAGAAATGGGCTTGGGCGGGTGGCTTAGATGTCGCGTTGACGCCCACCGAAGGTGGCGGCCCAACTGGCGATGAATGCACCCCCCAGCAAAGAGACAAACAGCCATAACGCGGCATAGGCGGATGCCTTGCGGGCCTTGCCGACAGCCTCACGCGCAGCCGTTTGTGCGGTGGCAAGTTGCAACTGCATACGCGCGTACACGTCAGTGACCCGCTTTTCGGCTTCTTGCTGCGACAGGCCGGTGCGTTGTGCCACGGCTTGGGCCGCATAGCTCACGTCCTCCGGCGGCAAGGGACCTGTGCGCAACGTGTTCATGAAGATGCGCGTGAGCTCCGGCAACTGTTGAGAGTTACCTTGGCGCGGGGTACCTGTCGACTCACCATTGCCGGTGCCTGGGGGTGTTGTGGGTGCTGTTCCGGGTGCGACCCGAAACAGCGAATCCATGAGATAGCCGGTGCTCGTGCTCGCTGCGTCAGGTCTGGCCAATTCCGAGCTGATGGCAGAGGCACCCACCGTAGCAACAGCACCGGTTGCAGAGGTTGCTGCCTGTAGGCCAGCACCCGTGATGGAGCCCACCACCGATGTCAACAACCCCGCCGTCGCCAGGGACGCAATGGCCCAGGCCAGAAAGCCATGTGCGGTATCGCGGAAGTAAACCTCATCCTGTTGGACTGCCTGCCAGCGGGTTCTCAGCCGCCCTGCCAGGTAGCCCCCCAAGCCAGATGCAAACAGCTGGGTCAGCGTCAGCCACAGGATGGCGGACACCCCAAAACCACCTGCGCTGATTCCCTTTTGTGACCAAGGCGATACAGCAGAAAAGCCGAGGCCGGTTCCCAGAATCAAAAGGATCAGGGACAGTGCCGCTGCGGCCGCTGCGCCTGCCAGAATCGCACCCCATGACACCGCGCTGGCGTGGGTGTTCAACGGGTTGGTTACAGTGCCTGACAGGGGGCGCTGGAACCCTGGGTCGATAGCCGTTGCGGCCTGAGAAATTGGTATGGTTGTGTTCATAGTGCATCCATGGACAAGAATGGAATCGGACTGAGTGCCTTCGGGGTAAATGATGTGTGGACACTCAGGACACGCAACCACTGCACGGTAAATCGGTGTGCGGCTTGCATCTGTGCGTTTCCCAACAAACGCTCGCCCGCAGCACAGCGAAATGCAACAGCATGTAAATTCATGCCGGGGTGCGATAGCGCACAGATCAACGTGGCGCGCGGACAGATGATTCCACTGCCACTTCAGCTGGAAAGTACGCCTTGGTAGACGGCTGCATGTGGTGGATTCTTCAACCTATTTTTTAAGTGAGCCGACTATGCAAAACGCACAAACTATCGAACGTAAAAATGCCAATAGAGATCCGATTACCAATGAACCGGGTGCGCATCCCGTGGGAACCGGCGTGGGTGCGGCTTTGGGCGGCGCAGCCGCTGGCGCAGCTGTGGGCACCATGGCTGGCCCTATTGGCACCGTGATTGGCACCGCCGCAGGGGCATTCGTGGGTGGATTGGCCGGCAAGGGCGTTGCAGAAGCGATCGACCCCACCGTTGAATCCGCCTATTGGCGCACTAACTATACGGACCGTCCTTATGTGGAGAGCGGTGCAAAGTTTGACGACTACGGCCCTGCCTATCTGTTCGGACTGGACTCGTCTTCCAAATTTGGCGGCCGCAACTTTGATGACATTGAACTCGATCTGGCGCGAGACTGGGACACTGCGCGGGGCACATCCAGCCTGTCATGGGATCGTGCTCGCCATGCATCCCGCGATGCATGGGATCGCGCGCGTCGAAACATGTAACGCGTCCTGCAACAAGCCTGAGGGGCACCCTCAGTGGGCTTGTTCGTGTGCTTATTCGCTTTTTTGCGTTTCCGCAGACCCTGCCCGGAACCGATTTTTCCGTTCTGGTGCCGATGTCCACTGCGTCTGGTTAGCTATTGCTCAAAACCACATTTGAGTGGACCTTACCCAATCAAGGTCGGCAACCAGGTCGCAATGGCCGGTATCCAGAACACCGCCGCCAG
>JANOAP010000448.1:0-2370 GCA_031411175.1 Rhodoferax sp.
CGTGCTGAGCAACCTCACTGGCCTGCGTGCCGCCATGCAGGCTGGCACGCCGACCGACACCATTGGCAAGCTCGATGCCTTTTCCACCAAACGTGCCTGCCCGGTGTGCAGCACCAGCTATGCCGAGCTGGACCCACGCCTGTTCAGCTACAACAGCAAGCACGGTTGGTGCCCCGACTGTGTGGGCACCGGTGTCAAGCTCACCAAAGAGCAGCGCAAGGCTTTCGATGACTCCGTGCGGGACGATGACAACAAGGGCCGTGAGCAAACCTTTGCCGAACCCGAGGTAGAGGACGTGGTGGATACCGCATGCCCCACCTGCCAGGGCACACGCCTGAACGCTACCGCACGCGCCGTAAAGTTCGCACAGGTGGGCATCACCGACATCGCCCGCCTGAGCGTGACCGACATCCGCAAGTGGGTAGAAAGCTTGCAACTTCTGAGCGGGCCAGGTCACACGCTTACCCAGCGCGAAACCGACATTGCCCGCGACCTGATCCCCGAGATCAAGAGCCGCCTTCTTTTCCTCGAAGAGGTGGGTCTGGGCTACCTCACGCTGGACCGGGGCGCCCCCACCCTGAGCGGCGGCGAGGCCCAGCGCATTCGCTTGGCTGCGCAGTTGGGCAGCAACCTGCAAGGTGTGTGTTATGTGCTCGACGAGCCCACCATTGGCCTGCACGCACGTGACAACAAAATCCTGCTCGGTGCCCTGCAAAGTTTGAGCGACAAAGGCAACACCCTGGTGGTGGTGGAACATGACGAAGACACCATTCGCCACGCCGACCACATCATCGACATTGGCCCCAGTGCCGGCAAACGCGGTGGCCGCCTGGTGGCCGAAGGTTTGGTGAGCGACATCCAGGGCGCCGCCGATTCCCAAACCGGCCGTTACCTTCTGCACGCCATGAAACACCCGGTGCAGCCACGCCGCGTGGTCACGGAGGCAGCGCAAGTGAATTTGGGGTCGGATCCCAATTCCGCGCTCAACCCTCAATCCGTCAACCAAGCCTCATCGGAATTGGGCTCCGACCCCAATTTCACGGATTCAGTTAAGCCGACTCTCAAAAAGAAAAAGTCGTCGAAGGCGAATTTGGACTCTGACCCCAAATCCGCGGCCCCAACACCAGAAGTCTTCACTCAGCGCTGGCTCCAGGTCACTGCCGCCACCCTGCACAACCTCCAGTCCGTCACCGCCTATGTCCCCTTGCAACGCCTGGTTGCCATCACCGGTGTCAGTGGCTCCGGTAAGTCCACCCTGGCCCGCGACGTGCTCTTGGCCAACGTACAAACCGCCGTGCAAAAACGCAGCACCAAAGCGGGCCGCGATGCCCTGGCCGCTGGCGAAAAAATCAGCTGGACCGGTTGCGAAGAAGTCACCGGCTACGAGGCGGTAGACCGGGTGCTGGAAGTGGACCAGACCCCCATCGGGAAAACCCCGCGCAGTTGCCCGGCCACCTACATCGGTTTCTGGGACATCATCCGCAAACTGTTCGCCGACACGCTGGAAGCCAAAGCACGCGGTTACGCCGCCAACCGCTTCAGTTTCAATACCGGTGAAGGCCGCTGCCCGAGTTGTGAAGGCCAGGGCATACGCACCATCGCCATGAGTTTCTTGCCCGACGTGAAAGTGTTGTGCGAAACCTGCCGGGGTGCCCGGTTCAACCCCGAGACCCTGGCCGTCACCTGGCGCGGCAAAAACATTGGTGATGTGCTGCAAATGGAGGTGGA
Organism: Rhodoferax sp.; assembly: GCA_031411175.1. Taxonomy (GTDB): domain Bacteria; phylum Pseudomonadota; class Gammaproteobacteria; order Burkholderiales; family Burkholderiaceae_C; genus JANYCG01. Next base: position 1,729 of record JANOAP010000448.1, read on the forward strand.
TGAGGCCGTGGAGTTTTTTGCCGCCATGCCCAATATCAGCCACCCCGTGCAGTTGCTCAAGGACGTGGGCCTGGGCTACCTCACGCTGGGCCAACCGTCCCCCACGCTGAGTGGCGGCGAGGCGCAACGCATCAAGCTGGTCACCGAGTTGAGCAAGGTGCGCGACGACATCACCCGGCGCGGCCAGAAGCCGCCGCACACCCTCTACGTGCTGGATGAACCCACCGTGGGCCTGCACATGGCCGATGTGGAAAAACTCATCAAGGTGCTGCATCGCCTGGTCGATGGCGGCCACAGCGTGGTGGTGATCGAACACGACCTGGACGTGATTGCCGAGGCCGACTGGGTGATTGACCTCGGGCCGGACGGTGGCAATGCCGGTGGGCGTGTGGTGGCTGCAGCCACACCGGAGGACGTGGTGGAATTGGGCACACACACCGGGGTGGCCTTGAAGCACGTGTTGGCCCGGGTTTGAGTCCATCCCTATGATCACCTTCTACAACCCCCATCACGCCTTGCACCAGGGCAAGCTGGAAATGTTTCGCGGCGAACTGGTGCCGTGTTTTGAAGTGCCTGCACGAGCTGACTATGTGCTGCAAGCGCTTCAGTACCGTGGCCTGGGCGCGGTACAACACGTGCCTC
>JANOAP010000449.1:0-4031 GCA_031411175.1 Rhodoferax sp.
CGGTGGCATCTGCAGCTGCCATGCTCCTCAGCGCATGCGCAGCGCTGTTCAGCGCCTTTTGCTGCTCCAGCCGCTGGGCTGGGGGATTGTGGTGTTCAACGACGGGCGCACGCTGCTGGGTGGGCGCTCGGTGTGGGGCCATGCGCTGATCGTCTGCGCCGAGACCGCGGTGGTGGCCTTTATCGCCATGCGCCTGAAAGCCATGCTGCTGGACTCGTACAAGGTGTCGGATGCCGTTCTGCGCATTGCCGACGGCCAGCTTGACACCCTGCTGGACCCGGCCGAGGTGCGCACCTCCAGCATGTTGACCGCTATCGACACGATGCAAAAACGCCTGGTCCGCATGGTGGGCGAGCTGCAACATGCCCGCGCGCTGGCCGAAGAAGCCGCCGCCGCCAAGAGCCTATTTCTGGCCAATATGAGCCACGAGATCCGCACCCCCATGAACGCCATCATCGGCCTGTCGCACCTGGCCAGCCGCACCGAACTGTCGGTACGCCAGCGCGACTACATCGCCAAGATTAAGCGCTCGGGCCAGCACCTGCTGGGCATCCTGAACGACATCCTGGATTTTTCCAAAACCGAGGCGGGCAAGCTGGAGATCGAGCACGCCCCGTTCGAGCTGGATTCGGCCCTGCAAAACGTGGTCAACCTGATTGCCGAAAAAGCCAGCGCCAAGGGCCTGGAGCTGATTTGCGAGGTAGGTGCCAACGTGCCGCCGCACCTGCTGGGCGACCCGCTGCGGCTGGGGCAGATCTTGATCAACTACGCCAACAACGCCATCAAGTTCACCGAGCACGGCGAGATCCACATCGCCGTACGGCGGGTGGACCGGCTGGCCACCGACAGCGATGCCGAGCTGATGCTGCGCTTTGAAGTGCGCGACACCGGCATTGGCCTCACGCCCGAGCAGATCGGCCGCCTGTTCCAGAGCTTCAGCCAGGCCGACAACTCCACCACCCGCAAATTTGGCGGCACCGGGCTGGGCCTGGCCATCAGCAAAAGCCTGGCTGAGTTGATGGGCGGCGAGGTGGGGGTGGACAGCGCGCCCGGCAAAGGCTCGGTGTTCTGGTTCACCGCCCGGCTGGGCTACAGCCTGCAGCAGCGGCGCACCCTGGTGCCCAGTATCGACGTGCGCGGCATGCGCGTGCTGGTGGTAGACGACAACCCCCATGCTTGCACCGTGCTGGCCGACATGCTGGGCAGCATAGGCTTCAAGGTGCTGGCGGTGGAGTCAGGGGCTCAGGCCATCCAGGCGGTGCGGGATGCCGCCACGGCCAGTCAGCACTTCGACGTGGTGATGATGGACTGGCAAATGCCCGGTATGGACGGACTGGAGGCTGCCCGGCAGATCCGCTCGCTGGGGCTGGAGCGGCCGCCGCAACAGGTCATGGTGACCGCCTATGGCCGCGAGGAAATGGTGCGCGGGGCCGAAACCGCCGGGCTGCAGCATGTGCTGCTCAAACCGGTGAGCCCCTCGCTGCTGTTCGACACCATGATGCGGGTGGTGGGGGCCACGCCCGGGGCAGCGCAGGTACTCAGCGTGTCGGCGGTGTCCGAGCTGCCCGATGCGGTCTACCAGCGGCTGCAGGCCCTGCGCGGTGCCCGGGTGCTGCTGGTGGAAGACAACGCACTGAACCAGCAGGTCGCCACCGAGCTACTGGAAGACGCAGGCTTTGTGGTGGACGTGGCCGGGGACGGCCAGCAGGCCCTGGACCGGGTGCAGGCCCAGCGCTACGACATTGTGCTGATGGACATGCAGATGCCGGTGATGGACGGCGTGACCGCGACCCGGCTGATCCGGAATGATGCGCGCCTCGGCGGCGCTTACCGCGACCTGCCCATCGTCGCCATGACGGCCAACGCCATGCAGGCCGACCGCGACCGCTGCCTGGCGGCGGGCATGAATGGCTTCATCACCAAACCCATCGAGCCCAACGTGCTGTGGCAGGCGCTGACACAGTGGATTGCACCGCGTCCGGGCCTGGGCGACGCGGCCCCACGGGCACCGCGCACGGTGTTCACCTCGACCGATGCGCCGCCCGAACCGGGTGAGGCCTTGCCCGCCCACATCGAAGGCGTGGACACGGTGGCCGGCCTGCGCCGCATGGGCGGTAAAACGCCGCTGTACCTGAGCATGCTGCGCCAATTCAAAACCACTCAGTTGCCAGCATGGCAAACCCTGCGGCAGGCGATTGCTGATGCCGACCCGGCCACCGCCGAGCGCCTGGCCCACACCCTCAAAGGTCTGGCGGGCAACGTCGGCGCGTCGGCGCTGCAGGAAGCTTGTGACGTACCGGAGACCGCTCTGCGCGAGCGCGCCCCCCAGGCCAGACTGGAGCCGCTGTTACTGCAAGCAGAACAACAACTGCTGCAACTGGTGGCCGTGCTGGACCAGACCCTGCCAGACCGGCGAGCTGAGCCCGCAAACACCGCCCTTGGCCCTGCCGATGTGCGGATATTGCTGCTGCAGCTTGATGCATGCCTGGAAGCCGACGATGCCAACGCGCTGGCCGTGCTAGCCCAGCATGGGGCGACCCTGCGAGCGTTCATGGGGGGGGCCGACTATGCCCCCCTGGAAGCGGCTGTAGCCGGATTTTCGTTTGACGAAGCCCGTGCCGCAGTGGCCCTCGCACTTCAGGGGCTGGATGCCAGTTCAGGCACCGCCCCCAAATCTGTGAGCTGATTGTCGTTAAAGGTCGAAGCGGTCCAGGTTCATGACCCGGGTCCAGGCGGCGGCGAAGTCTTTGACCAACTTCTCCTTGCCGTCCGCGCTGGCATAAACCTCAGCATAGGCACGAAGTACCGAGTTGGAGCCAAAGACCAGGTCGGCGCGTGTGCCGGTGTACTTCACTGCGCCGGTTTTGCGATCCCTGCCCTCAAACACTTCGCCTTCACCATCCACAGCCTTCCATGAGGTGTTCATGTCCAGCAGGTTGACGAAGAAGTCGTTGGACAGAGAGCCCACGTTGGCGGTGAACGCGCCGTGTTTGCCACCGTCGGCATTGGCACCCAACACCCGCAGGCCACCCACCAGCGCGGTCAGCTCGGGGGCGGTCAGGGTCAGCAACTGGGCGCGGTCCAGCAGAAGGGCTTCGGTCGCGGCACCAATCGGACCCTTCCTGTAGTTGCGGAAACCATCAGCCAACGGCTCCAGCGCCGCGAACGACTCGACATCGGTCTGCGCTTGCGTCGCATCCACCCGACCCGGGGCGAACGGCAGCTCGACTGCCACACCGGCGGCCTTGGCAGCCTGCTCGACACCCACCCCGCCGGCCAGCACGATCACGTCAGCCAGCGACGCCTTGCCAGACGCCTTCTGGATATCTTGCAGTTTGGCCAAAGCCGAGACGGCGGTTTTGTTGACGTCCCAATCCTTTTGAGGGGCAAGGGCCAGGCGTGCACCGTTGGCACCGCCGCGCTTGTCGCCGCCCCGGAAAGTGGAGGCCGAGGCCCACGCCACCGACACCAGCTCACCCACCGACAGACCCGATGCAGCAATCTTCGCTTTGAGGTCTGCAATGTCGGCCGCCGTTGGATTCAGCGTGGCCGCAGGCAACGGGTCTTGCCAGATCAAATCTTCCTTCGGCACCTCGGGGCCGAGGTAACGCGCCTTGGGGCCCATGTCGCGGTGCGTCAGCTTGAACCAGGCGCGGGCGAAGGCATCCGCGAATTCCTTCGGGTTGGCCATGAAGCGGCGGGAAATCTTCTCGTAGACAGGGTCCATGCGCATGGCCATGTCGGCCGTGGTCATCATCGGCGCTCGGCGTTTGGCGGGGTCGTGGGCGTCGGGCACGGCCTGTTGCGCCGCAGGGTCCTTGGGCACCCACTGGTGCGCGCCGGCCGGGCTTTTGGTCAACACCCACTCGTAACCGAAGAGGTTCTCGAAGTAGCCATTGTCCCATTGGGTTGGGTTGTTGGTCCAGGCACCTTCGATGCCGCTGCCAATCTGGTCGCCAGCCTTGCCGCTGCCGAAGCTGCTCTTCCAGCCTAGCCCCTGCTCTTCGATGCCGGCGCCCTCGGGTTCAGCG
>JANOAP010000450.1:0-3241 GCA_031411175.1 Rhodoferax sp.
CTGTCCCAAACAGGTCAACACATGACGATGGCGCCCGCCCATAATCATTGCGGGCAAGAATTCAAACCAGAGAGCAGGAGACAAACACCATGCATCCGTTTCACCACGCGCAAAAGACGCCGGACAAAGCCGCCTACATCATGGCCGACACGGGCGAAACCGTAACCTACCGCCAGCTGGATGACCGATCCAATCAGGTCGCCCAGATGCTGCGGGCGCTGGGGCTGGTGGCAGGCGACCACATTGCCCTGCTTCTGGAGAACCATCCGCGCTTCTTCGAGATCTGCTGGGGAGCCCAGCGCGCGGGCATCATCTACACCGCCATGAGTTCGCGCCTGACCGTGAGCGAAGCCGCGTATATTGTCAAAGACTGCGCCGCCAAGCTGCTGATCACGTCGCACGCGCTGGCCGCCCTGGCGCAGGAGCTGGTCACGCAGGCCCCCGATGTGTCCCACCGCCTGATGCTGGACGGCAGCATTGCGGGCTATCAGGCTTACGAAACCTTGCTGGCCACGCACCCCGCCCAACGCATTGCCGATGAAACGGCGGGCACCGACATGCTTTATTCATCAGGCACCACGGGGCGACCAAAGGGTGTTTTTGTGCCCCCCGAATCGCCCGCCATTGATGCCTCCACGGCGCTGATCGAAATCTGCCGCAACGCCTACGGCATCAATGACAGCAGTGTGTACCTGTCGCCCGCGCCGCTGTACCACGCCGCGCCGCTGCGCTTCAACATGGTGGCCATGCGGCTGGGTGCCACCTGCGTGATCATGTCGCACTTTGAGCCGGAGCAGTTTCTGGCGTTGATTGAGAAACACCGCATCACCCACACGCAGGTGGTGCCCACCATGTTTGTGCGCATGCTCAAGCTGCCACCGGCTGCGCGCCTGGCGCACGATGTGTCATCGCTGAAGTTTGCGATCCATGCGGCGGCGCCCTGCCCCATCCCCATCAAGGAGCAGATGATTGCCTGGTGGGGCCCGGTGATCTGGGAGTACTACGCCGGTACCGAAGGCAATGGCATGACCCTGGTGCACGCAGCAGACTGGCTCACGCACAAGGGTACGGTAGGCAAGGCGGTGGTGGGCAAACTCAAAATCTGCGACGAATTCGGCGAGGAAGTGGCCACCGGCGAAACCGGCACGGTGCACTTTGCCGATGGCAAGGTATTTGAATACCATAACGATCCGCAGAAGACAGCAGACTCGCGCAACGCCCATGGCTGGACCACGCTGGGTGACATCGGCCATGTGGATGCCGAAGGTTTTTTGTACCTGACCGACCGCAAGGCCTACATGATTATTTCTGGTGGCGTGAACATCTACCCGCAGGAATCAGAAAACCTGCTGGTGACGCACCCCAAGGTGATGGACGTGGCCGTGATCGGCGTGCCCAACGAAGAGTTTGGCGAAGAGGTAAAAGCCGTGGTACAGCCGCGTGACATGCGCGACGCCGGGCCTGCCTTGGAAGCCGAGCTGCTGGCGTTTTGTCGCGACCAACTGGCGCACTACAAATGCCCCCGGTCGGTTGACTTTGAAGCAGAGCTGCCGCGCCACCCCACTGGCAAACTCTACAAGCGCCTGCTGCGTGACCGCTACTGGGTGGGGCACGCCAGCAAGCTGGTGTGATATCAGCCGGTGCGCACTGGTTCTCGCCGGTTCTACCAAAGCAATTCAAGACGTCCGGAGACCAGTCGATAAGCCCGCTGCGCCATAGCGCGGGCCTCGGCCTCATCATGCGTGACCAACAAGGTTGCGATACCCGCATGGGCAATACGCTGGCGAAACTCATCACGCAGGCTGCTGCGCAGCTCTGCGTCCAGCGCTGAAAACGGCTCGTCCAGCAACAACAGGCGCGGTGCGGTGATCAGCGCACGTGCCAGCGCGACGCGCTGCTGCTCACCGCCAGACAGCGTGCCTACGCGGTGCAAGGCCTGAGGACCCAAGCCAAAGCGCGTGAGCATGTCCCTGGCCTGCTCACGCGCCGCCGAACGTGTCATGCGCTGCTCGATCAAGCCGAAGGCGACGTTGTCTTGCACGTTGAGGTGGGGGAACAGCGCAAAGTCCTGAAACATCAGCGCGAAACGGCGGCGTTCCGGTGCCAGGTGGGTGACATCAGCCCCGTCAAACCCGATGCTTCCACCGTCCAGCGGCTCCAGACCGGCAATCATCTTGAGCAGCGTGCTTTTGCCCGTGCCCGATGGCCCGAGCAGCGCCACCGTCTCGCCTTCAGCCACCTGCAGATTCAAATGATGGGCCAGCAGCCAATGCGCGCCTGCGTCGTCGTGAAAGGTCTTGCTGACATCCCTGAGTTCAAGCATGGACAGCTCCCCTGGCCTTGCGCGCTTCTTTCGTCACAGATTCACCAGTCCCTTCAATGGCGATAAATGCCAGCAACGCCAGCACCATGAGCAGGCAGGCCAGCACCAGTGCGCTATTGAGGTTGTTCGCGCCAGGCTTACCCAGCCTCTGGTAGATCAGCGTGGTGAGCGTGGCCCATTCGGGCCGTGACAGAAACAGCGTGACGGCAAACTCGCCCAGCACGGTGGCCGCCGCAAAGGCCATGCCCCGTCGCAAGGCAGGGGCCACCAGTGGCAGGGTGACGCGCCAGAACACCCGACCCGGTGGTGCACCCAGCGTGCGCGCCACCTGCAATACCGATATCGGCAGACCATCCAGCGCAGAGGCAACTGACTTGGCCACAAACGGGTAAGCCATCAAGGCATACGCACCAATCAGCAATGGCAGGCTGGCCGTCCAAGACGGGTACAGCAGCAGCAGGCCAAAGGCCACGGTAACGGGCGACACCACAAACGGCAGGAAGGCTGCGGTGCGCAACCACACCGAGCGGCGCGCAGCAAACGCATGGGCCAGGCCCAGCAGCGTTGCCAGCGCCAGCGCCATGACCGAGAAACGCAGGGTGTTCCACAGGGCGTGCCAGAGTTCATCTTCCAGCAACACAGCCCAGGCTGCCGACCCGCCCACCAGGGCGCGCCAAAGCACCGCCAGCAAAGGTGCAGCGCAAAAGACAAACAGCACGCCCATGGCGGCTATCAGCAAGGCCCGCTGCGCAGGGCGCGTGGGCCGCCGCAAGGCAATCGCATCAAATCGGACTGGCGTGGCCAGTCGCTTTTCAACCAGGCCATAGGCCAGCGCCACGCCACCCGTGAGCAGCACCATGCACAAACCCAGCACACCGGCTTCTGCCAGCTTGAGTTCATGGGCGACCAGGGTGTAAA
>JANOAP010000451.1:0-1613 GCA_031411175.1 Rhodoferax sp.
GAACCAGCTCGGATGTCGCTCCGGGGTGTGGGTGGGGCGGAGGTCGGGGGCGATTTCAAAAAGCGAAGCGTATGAGCCCCCGGCATCTGCCCTGCCTGCGCCGGTGCAAAACCACGAAGGTATTCAGCGGCCTTGATGTACCAGGCGGCCACCAAGTCAAGGACACCGGAGCCATTGATCGGAGCAAGCACCGGTGCCAGGTCAGCCTTTTGCGCAGCAGATTGCTCCTTCTTTCCCACAAACGGCGGATTCCCCAACACAAAGCTACACCGCTGTGCAGGCAACACCTCATTCCAGTCCAACCGCAGTGCATTCCCATGGGCGATGTGCGGCGACGTGCGCAACGGAATCCGCGCAAAGTACAAACCAAACTCCTCACTCACCCGCAAATTCATCTGGTGGTCCATCAGCCACAGCGCCACCTGGGCAATCTGCGCGGGGAACTCTTCAATCTCAATGCCGTAGAACTGGTCCACGTCAATGCCAATAAGGCCATGCACATCCACGCCTAATTGACGGTCACTGATACTAGCCCGCAGCACAGCCAGCTCCAGCTCACGCAGCTCCCGATAGCTCATCACCAGAAAATTGCCGCAACCGCAGGCCGGGTCAAAAAACGTCAGCGTGCGCAGCTTCTTGTGAAACTCAAACAACCGGTTCCTGTTGCCCTTGACCTTCTCGAATTCTGCCCACAGCCCATCCAGAAACAGCGGCTTGATCAGCTTGAGAATATTTTCTTCAGACGTGTAATGCGCACCCAGATTCCGGCGGGCCTTGTCGTCCATGATGCTCTGGAACAGGCTGCCAAAAATGGCCGGACTGATGGCCGACCAGTCCAGCGCGCAGGCGTCCAGCAACGCCTCGCGCATGGCGCTGGTGAAGTCGGCCATGGGCAAGGCTTCAGAAAACAGCTTGCCATTCACATACGGGAAAGCCGCCAACTGCTCGTCCAGCGCCTTGCTGCGCTTGATGTCATCGGTATTGAGCACCTGAAACAACTGCGCCAGGCGCGAACCCAGATCTGAGCCATCGGCGGCAGTGCGCTCCTCCACAAACGTGCGAAACGACTGCGCAGGCTGAAAGATGCCGGTGTCATCCGCAAACAGGCAAAACAGCACGCGCACCAGCAGCACCTCAAGCGGATGCCCGGTGTAGCCGCTGGCCTTGAGCGCGTCATGCAGCCTGCCCATGCGCTCTGCGGCTTTGATGTTGACGGGGTCTTGGGACTTGATCTCCAGCGCCTTGTAGCCCGCCACAAAGCCAAACAGCTTGATGTTCTTGTGCAGATCTTTCAGGGCAAATTCAAACGTCTCATTGGTAGCAAGCCGGTGCACGCGAAAGCGGGCGAAGTCACACACGATGACGAGCTGCGGCAAGTCTCGCTCGGCAATGCCGGGGAAATATGAAAGCGCTTGGGTCAGCGCTTTGTCCAGGTCTTTGCCGCGCGACTTTTGCTCCACCAGCAGCATGCCGGGCCAGAACAGATCGACAAAGCCGTCAGTTTTGGCTTTTTCACCATGAGCCTTTGCGGGCAGCTTTTTAACGGCGTGCTCGAACGTGGCGACGCGCTTGTCAGTGATGCCAAAGATTTCGAAGAAATCGATCCAGAACGG
>JANOAP010000452.1:0-3294 GCA_031411175.1 Rhodoferax sp.
TCCACGGCGGCTGTCATCGGTTTGTCCATCATCTCGAGGCCCGCCGGGATGATGCCTGCGGCGATGACTGCCGCCACCGCATCGCCGGCTTTGCGCACGTCATCAAAACTGGCCATGATGCAGCGCGCCAGTTGTGGCTTGGGAATCAGCTTGACGGTGACTTCGGTGGTGACGGCCAGCATGCCCTCACTGCCAATCACCACCGACATCAGGTCGTAGCCAGGTGCGTCCAGCGCGTCGCTGCCGAACTCCACCGGCTCGCCGTCCATGGTGAAGCCCTTGATCTTGAGCACGTTGTGAACCGTCAGGCCGTATTTAAGGCAATGCACGCCACCCGAGTTTTCGGCCACGTTGCCACCAATGGTGCAGGCGATCTGGCTGGACGGGTCGGGCGCGTAGTAAAGGCCATAGGGCGCCGCCGCCTCGCTGATGGCCAGATTGCGCACGCCACACTGCACCCCGGCGGTGCGGCTCAGCACATCGACCTTGAGGATTTTGTTGAACTTGGCCAGGCTTAGGGTGACGCCCAGCGCATGGGGCATGGCCCCGCCAGACAGGCCCGTGCCTGCACCGCGCGCCACCACGGGCACATTCATCGCGTGGCAGGTTTTGAGCACGGCCTGCACCTGGGCTTCAGTCTCTGGCAGGGCCACCACCAAGGGGCGCTGGCGGTAGGCGGTCAGGCCATCGCATTCGTAAGGGGTGGTGTCCTCGTTGCTCCATAACAGTGCATGCGGAGGTAAAATGGCAGATAGCCCTCGTATTACCTTGACTTGAAGCTCTGTTTTTTGTAGCAAATTATGCTCAATAGTGTGTGCGGAGGCGTTCATGTTGCTGGCTTATCAGGGGCTGTACAGGGGCGGTAAGTGCCACTTTACGCCAGATACAATTCCGGCCTCATTTCGCTATAAGGGCACCGCCTTGTCAGACCGTCTCAAAGTGCTGTCGCAATACCTTTTGCCCAAGCAGGCGCTGACGGCTTTTGGAGGCTTGATTGCATCTGCCAGGGCGGGCGGTGCCACCACCCGCTTGATTCGCTGGTTTGTGGGCAAGTACGGCGTGAACATGAGCGAAGCCGCCAATCCGGATATTGCCAGCTACGCCAGCTTTAACGAATTTTTCACCCGCCCTCTCAAGGCCGGTGCCCGCCCGCTGGCCCACGCCGAGCTGATTTGCCCGGTGGACGGAGCCATCAGCCAGTTTGGCACCATTGAACAAGACCAGATTTTTCAGGCCAAAGGCCATCGCTACTCCACCACCGCGCTGGTGGGCGGCGATGCGGCCCTGGGCGCGCAGTTTAACGATGGGCTTTTTGCCTGCCTTTATTTGAGCCCGCGTGATTACCACCGCATTCACATGCCGTGTGATGGGGTCCTGACGCGCATGATCTACGTCCCAGGCGACCTGTTTTCGGTCAACCCCGTAACCGCCCGTGGTGTGCCGGGCCTGTTTGCTCGCAACGAGCGCGTGGTGTGCGTGTTTGACTCGGCCCGTGGCCCGTTTGTGCTGGTGCTGGTGGGTGCCACCATTGTGGGAAGCATGGCCACCGTCTGGCAGGGCCAGATCAACCCGCCACGGGGCGGCGCGGTTCGTGAATGGCGGTATGGCGACAAGGGTGACAAACCTGTGATGCTCAAAAAGGGCGACGAGATGGGCCGTTTTTTGCTTGGTTCCACCGTGGTCATGCTGTTCCCTAAGCCCGCCGATGGCGATGTACTCAGTTTCAACGCAGCGTGGGCACCCGGGCGTGCCATCCGGCTGGGTGAAGCCATGGCCAGCGCCGCGTGATGTCTGTGGTCAATCGGTGATCAGTCCCGCGTAAGATGCAATATTGACATTGAGTTCGACACCGTAATTGACACTGCAATCCTTTCATTCCCATTTACTCATTCAGGTAGAAACCCATGGCCGCTGAAAAATCGAAAATCATTTACACACTGACGGACGAGGCGCCCCTGCTGGCGACTTGCGCGTTTCTTCCCATCATTCGCACGTTTGCCGCACCGGCGGGCATTGAAGTGGCCGAGAGCGACATTTCCGTGGCAGCGCGGGTGCTGGGGGAGTTCCCCGAATTTCTGTCCGATGCGCAGAAAGTGCCTGACAACCTGGCCGCACTTGGCAAGCTGACCCTGCTGCCCGACACCAACATCATCAAGCTGCCCAATATCAGTGCCTCGGTGGGCCAGTTGCAGGCCTGCATCAAGGAGCTGCAGGGCAAGGGTTACGCCATTCCTGATTTCCCCGAAGCGCCCAAGACGGATGACGAAAAAGCCATCCGCGCGCGTTATTCCAAATGCACGGGCAGCGCCGTGAACCCGGTGCTGCGCGAAGGCAACTCAGACCGCCGTGCACCCAAGGCCGTCAAGGAATATGCGCGCAAGAACCCGCATTCCATGGCCGACTGGAGCCAGGCCTCACGCTCGCATGTCTCGCACATGCACCACGGCGACTTCTACCACGGTGAAAAATCCATGACGCTGGACCGCGCCCGCGACGTGAAGATGGAACTGCTCACCAAGAGCGGCAAAACGGTTGTGCTCAAGACCAAAGTGTCATTGCTGGACCGCGAAGTGATCGACAGCATGTTCATGAGCAAAAAGGCGCTGGTCGAGTTTTATGAAAAGGAAATCGAAGACGCGCACAAGGCGGGCGTGATGTTCTCGCTGCACGTGAAGGCCACCATGATGAAGGTCTCGCACCCCATCGTGTTCGGTCACTGCGTCAAGATTTTCTACAAAGACGCGTTTGCCAAGCACGCCAAGCTGTTTGAAGAACTGGGTGTGAACGTCAACAACGGCATGGCCAACCTGTATGAGAAAGTAGCCACGCTGCCGCAGTCCAAGCAGGACGAAATCAAACGTGATCTGCATGCCTGCCACGAATACCGCCCCGAGCTGGCGATGGTGGACTCGGCCAAGGGCATTACCAATTTCCATTCGCCCAACGACATCATTGTGGACGCGTCCATGCCCGCGATGATCCGCAATGGCGGCAAGATGTGGGGGGCCGATGGCCGCCTGAAAGACGTGAAGGCCGTGATGCCCGAATCCACCTTTGCCCGCATCTACCAGGAAATCATCAACTTCTGCAAATGGCATGGCAACTTTGACCCGACGACCATGGGCACCGTGCCCAACGTGGGCTTGATGGCCCAGCAGGCCGAAGAATACGGCTCGCACGACAAGACGTTCGAGATTACCGAAGACGGCGTGGCCAACATCGTGGATTTGGTCACTGGCGAAGTGCTGTTGAGCCAGAACGTGGAAGAGGGCGACATCTGGCGCATGTGCCAGG
>JANOAP010000453.1:0-1539 GCA_031411175.1 Rhodoferax sp.
CACGGCCATCTTGCCGCGCTCCTGGGCCGCCACCATCACGGCGCTGGAGCCGGTGTGAAACGCAATCACGTCCACCTTCTGGTTGAACAGCGTCATGGCGGCATCGCGCTCTTTCGGCGGGTCAAACCAGGCACCTAGCCACACCACTTTGACTTCGGCTTTGGGGTTGACCGAGCGCATGCCCAGCGCAAACGCGTTGATGCCCTGCAACACTTCCGGGATGGGAAAGCCCGCCACGTAGCCAGCCACATGGGTCTGCGTCATGCGCCCTGCCGTCACGCCCGCCAGGTAACGGCCTTCGTAGTAACGTGCATTGGCTGCCGATACGTTAACCGCAGTCTTGTAGCCTGTGATGGATTCGAACTTCACGTCCGGGAAGTCTTTGGCCACCTTCAGCGTGGGCTCCATGTAGCCAAAGCTGGGGGTGAAGATGAGCTTATGGCCCTGGTGCGCCAGGTCGCGAATCACCCGTTCGGCATCCGGGCCTTCGGCCACGTTTTCGACAAAGGTGGTTTTGACCTGGTTGCCCAGCGCCTGCTCAACCGCCTTGCGGCCCAAGTCATGCTGGTGAACCCAGCCTGCATCGGTCAACGGTGCCACGTAAACGAAACCGATTTTGAGCGGCTCCTTCACCGTGGCGGGCGCAGGGTTGGATTGGGAAAAAGCCGGGGAGAAACAACAAGCGGCCACGACGGTGGCTGCGAGGTTTTTATACATGGTAGTCCTCTACATGGCCCTGATGAATCGTATGCAGCGCTTCAGGGCAGCGGCGCTGGCCCGCATTTTAAGGCGAGCAGCATAATTGAGAACTATTCTTGTTTGAGTTCCCCCTGATCTATTGCCATGCAGCCGCTGCCCCCCGCCTCCCAATTCACCCCGTCAACTACTCATGCAGCGTCTGCGTTACCGCCCCTGCCCCTGTCCTGCGAAGACCTTGCCCGCCTGACCGCAGCCGACTGGCAAGCGATGGTGGAAGGGGAACCCCTGGCGGCCGCGCAGTGGATGCAGCACAGTGCGGACCTGGGCAGCGCGGACGCCCAAATCGGGCTGGGCCAGTGGCTGCTGGACGGGCATGGCGTGGCGCGCAACCCGGCGCAGGCATTGGCCTGGTTCCTGAAAGCTGCCGCCCAGGGCCATGCCATGGGCATGAACATGGCCGGGCGCTGTTTTGACAATGGCTGGGGCACGGCGGTGGACCACTTCGCGGCGGCCAACTGGTTCCGCCAGGCGGCCCACAAAGGGCTGGTGGCCGGCATGTACAACTACGCCAACCTGCTTGCCGCAGGCAAAGGTGTGGCGCAAGATCACGTGGCTGCACTGCACTGGTACCGGCAGGCAGCAGACCAAGGCCACGCCAAATCCATAACTAAGATGGGGCATTACTACGAAGATGGTGTGGTGGTGGCCAAAGACCCTGAGGCGGCGTTCTTCTGCTTTGAAGAGGCCGCGCGTGGCGGTGATTTTCGCGGGCAATTCAACTACGCCGGCATGCTGGCGGCGCGTGGCCGGTTTGATGATGCGCTGGTGTGGCTGCGCAAG
>JANOAP010000454.1:0-6312 GCA_031411175.1 Rhodoferax sp.
GTCATGGCCGGTGTGCCGATGCGAACGCCGCTGGTGACCATGGGCTTCTCGGGGTCGTTGGGGATGGCGTTCTTGTTGATGGTCATGTGGGCGCTGCCCAAGACCGCTTCGGCTTCCTTGCCGGTAATGCCATGCCGCCACGTCGCACTTTCGCGCAGGTCCACCAGCATGACGTGGCTCTCAGTGCGGCCACTCACAATGCGCAAACCGCGCGCGGTGAGGGTTTCAGCCACGATCTGCGCGTTCTTGAGCACTTGCTGCTGGTACAGCTTGAATGAGGGGTCGAGCGCTTCCTTGAAGGCGACTGCCTTGGCCGCGATCACGTGCATCAGCGGCCCGCCCTGCAAGCCGGGGAAGATGGCGCTGTTGATAGCCTTCTCATGTTGGGCCTTCATCAGGATGATGCCGCCGCGCGGGCCACGCAGGCTTTTGTGCGTGGTGGAGGTCACCACGTCGGCATGAGGCACGGGGTTGGGGTAGATGCCAGCGGCAATCAAGCCGGCATAGTGGGCCATATCGACCATGAAAATGGCGCCTACGGCCTTGGCCACTTTGGCGAAACGCTCAAAGTCAATGCGCAGGCTGTAGGCGGACGCGCCGGCAATGATGAGTTTGGGCTTGGTTTCATGGGCCTTGCGCTCCATGGCTTCGTAGTCGATCTCTTCCTTGGCGTTGAGGCCGTAGCTCACCACGTTGAACCATTTGCCACTCATGTTTAAAGCCATGCCGTGGGTCAGGTGGCCGCCTTCGGCCAGGCTCATGCCCATGATGGTGTCGCCGGGTTTCAAAAAGGCCAGAAAGACGGCCTCGTTGGCCGATGCGCCGCAATGGGGCTGTACGTTGGCGGCGTCGGCACCAAAGATCAGTTTGACGCGGTCCAGCGCCAGTTGCTCGGCCACATCGACATATTCGCAGCCACCGTAGTAGCGCTTGCCGGGGTAGCCTTCGGCGTATTTGTTGGTGAGCTGGGTGCCTTGCGCCGCCATGACGGCGGGCGAGGCGTAGTTTTCGCTGGCGATCAGCTCGATGTGGTGTTCCTGGCGGCCGTTTTCGGCTTGAATGGCAGCGAAAAGCTCAGGGTCGGTTTGTTCAATGAGAATATTGCGGTTGTACATGGCAGTCCTGAAAAGCCGATAGGCTTTGATGGTGTCGCCTTGTGCTCATGGTATGAACCGATGAAACAAGGGCTGCCCAGGCGAACGGCTGAACGCAAAGGCCTTGACGGCTTTTGCGGCGCGCTTCCCAGTGGTATCCCACGTCGGCATGGCAGGCCAGGGTAGGCCGCATACCTATCGCCAGTTGCGCGCACCTCAAGTTTACCCGAGGTGAGGCAGATCTGACAATTGGCAACGACGAACGTATTGAAATCAGGCAAGTACTCAGCATCAGTCACAGACTATGCAGGCGCATACCAGAAACACCGCAGAACTGGCTCTGCCAGGCTGCTGGTGTTGCCCCCAGCAAGGGGGAAAGCGAAGCGACACGCAGTGCGCGCAGCCGGGGGGTGAGTAGTTACGAAATCAGGACGCCTGCAGCGCCGCGACTTTGTCCAGCTCGGTTTCAGGCTTGGCCGCTGGTGCAACCACGGGAATGGCCTGAGGCACCGCGACAGGCACCTGGCGGCCCGCCGACACCTGCTTGAGCCGACCATGCTCGGCCATCACCTTGGCTGTGTAGCCACCATCGTCTTCAATATTGGCCGCACCCACATAAAAGCGCAAGCCCGCTTCCAGCGAGCCGGCCCTGGCAATGCATTCCTGCAGCACCTTGACGCCCACCCGCAAATTGGTCACCGGGTCAAAGGCTGCGAGCTTGCCGCCAAAGCTTTCGTACTTGTCGCTGTGGATCTTGGTCATGACCTGCATCAGGCCCTGCGCACCAACAGGGCTCTGTGCAAACGGATTGAAGCCCGACTCAACGGCCATCACCGCCAGAATCAGGGTCGGGTCCAGCTTGGTCCGCCCGCCGATGTCATAGGCTTCAGAGACCAGCGCGCTCACGGGTTCTGGTGCCACGCGGTACTTTTTGCTGAGCCAGAACGCCACGGCAGCCTGGGCTTTGGGCAGGCTGTGCGGGTTGGTGGCGGTGGCGCGGTCAATCGCGTCCAGCTCCACGCCAATCAGCTCCATGCCGGATGCCACGACCTGGCGGCCTTGCAGCCAGCCCATCAGTTGCAACTCGCCAGCTTGGCGCAGTTCGGGCCGGGCCACCAGGGCGATCACGGCAAACATCACAGCCAGGCCTACCAGGGCAAAGCCGTTGTGGGTGATTTCAAAAAAGCCCTGGGCGATGTCTGATGCGAATGTTCGCAAGCCTTGGCTGATTTTCTTTAGCGCTGTCATAGCTCTTCCTTCTTGCACGTGGGTGTCTGGGACAAACTGCAAGCAGTCTTGGGCCACAGGCACCACGTTTGGGTTGGTACGCTATCAATATCCTGCCTTTGTCGTCATCACAGTGGCAGCGATTTGAATATGCCGGGTTCGGCAGCGAATTCGGGTTATCCCTAGCACTTAGGCAGGGATGGGCGGATTCTAGGTGGGTTACATATACCCAGTCAACCATATCAAATAGACTTATTATTCTATTTTTGTTGAAAATAGCGCCGCAGCAAGATCTGGTGCGGCTTTCCGGTGGTTTGTGTGTCAGACGGGTCGAGACATTGTTTTCCCAATCAAAACGGGTTTTCCCATTGAAAACTCTGTTTGAAATTGATCGCTCCAATGCCTAAACTGAAATCGTCTGTTGTGAAACAGGCGCTTAGTCGGCAGTAGCCAGTCCCTACCTTCGGGTGGTGTTGATGAAGCGGCCCCGGCAATTCACGGAGGCAATCTTTTGCGTCCAGCATCGCGGGACTTAAAACTCTCCCCGGTGCGAACCCTGACGGCATGGGCCTCGTGCCAGCCGTCGAGCCCGGATAAGCTGGCCTTGTGCCGACCTATCCGGGCTTTCTTATTTCGGGCTTCCTTTTTTACGGCCCACACCGTCTTTTACCTTTCGCGCCATTGACCTTTGCCGTGTGACGTTGAAAATTGGCAGCATGGCTGTCAATCTGATCAAACAAAACAAGTGGGTCCGCCGTCTGGTCTGGGCGGTGGGTGGGGTGGGGCTGCTGTGGGGTGCTGGCTGGCTGCTGGTGCCACCGCTGCTCAAGAGCCAGCTGGAGAAGATCGCCAGCCAGGAGTTGGGCCGCAAGGTCACGGTGGGGCGGGTCGATTTCACGCCCTGGACGCTGGAACTGGCATTGGACGACCTTGCCGTGGCCATGGCAGAGGGCGGCGGTGCGCCACCCCAGCCGCAGAGGCAGCCCCAGCTTCAGATCAAGCGTGTCTATATAGATGCCGCGCTGCAATCCCTTGTGCGGCTGGCCCCGGTGGTGGATGCCGTCGCCATCGATGGGGTTCATGTGCGGCTAACCCACCTGGGTGATGGCAAGTACGACATTGACGATGTGGTGGCCCGCCTGACCCGCCCGCCGGAGAAGCCGGTCGATAAAGATGCCGCACCGGCCCGGTTTGCCTTGTTCAACCTGGCCCTCTCTGGCGGCGCTGTAGATTTTGCTGACAAAACCGTGGGCAAGACCCACGAGCTGCGCGACCTGAACCTCCGTGTGCCGTTTTTGAGTAATCTGGATGACCGCCGTGACGTCAAGACCGAACCCCGGCTGGCTTTCAAGCTCAATGGCAGCCAGTTTGAATCATCGGCTCAAGCAGTACCCTTTGCGGTCAACCGCAAGACGGACGCAAGCATGCGCCTGGCGGGGCTCGATCTCAAGCCCTACCTGGGCTATATCCCGGCCAGTGTCCCGGTTCGCCTGCTGTCGGCCGTGCTGGATGCCGACATCAAGCTGGATTTTGAGCAGGTGACCCGCCCCACGGTCAAGCTCAGCGGTGTTGTCGATGTCAAAGGCGTCAAGGTGGCAGACGCCCTCAACCAGGATTTGCTGGCCTTTGATGCACTCAAGGTCACGCTGTCGGACCTGAGGCCCCTGGAGCAGGTGGTGAAGATTGCCGCCGTCGAGTTGACCGGCCCCAGCCTTGATGTGACGCGCGACAAAGCCGGCGTCATCAATCTGATGCTGCTGTCCGCCGCACAACTGCCCCCAAGTACTGCCACCACCGGCTCCGCTCTCAGGCCAAGTTCCGCTCCCACTCCCACCCCGGCTGGTACGTCAAGCGCTAGTAAAAAAATAGCTGCTCAAGCAATAGCTACGGGGGCCGGAGGCAGTTTTGATGCCAAAGGCCCGGTGTGGAAGCTGGAAATTGCCAAAGTGCTGCTGCGGGGTGGCGCTGTCGCCTGGCGCGACGACACCACGGCCCCCCAGACGCGGCTGGCCTTGAAGGATGTCTCGCTGGACGCGTCGGCCATCGGCTTGCCGTTTGCGCAACCCATGCAGTTCAATGGCTCGGCCCTGCTCAACGGCGGCGGAAGTCTCAAGTTTGACGGCTCTGCCACCGACCAGGCCGCGAATGTCACCGCACTGCTGGGTGAGGTGCCGCTGAGCGCTGCCGCCCCCTACCTGGCCGACTTTCTGGTGCCCGCCCTGAGCGGCAGCCTGGGTGCAGAGCTTTCTGTGAACTGGACACCGGCTGACCTGAAGCTGGGAGCCAAACGACTGACTCTGGCCAGCCTGGCGCTGGGGGCTGCGCCCCTGCCAGCGGGCAAGAATGCCTCAACAGCCAAGCCGCCCGGCGCAGCCAATGCCCTGGCGTCCATCCAGAAGCTGGAGGTGACCGATGCACTGGTGGACCTGACGCAGCAAAGCGTCAGCGTGGGGAAACTGGCTGTCACCCAGCCGGCCATCGCCTTAGAGCGGGACGCCGACATGCACTGGATGTATGAGCGCTGGTTCAAGGGCGCAGATACATCCAGAACAGCCCAAACGCCCATTCCCCGTCAGCGCGAGCCGGGATTGCCGCGCTACGCTCGCAATGACGAAGTGGGTGCTTCAGTTGCATCGGTGGCGCCCGCACCCAAGCCCTGGCGTGTGCAGGTGGGCGAAGTCTTGCTGGACGGCGGTGCCCTCAAATTCCTGGACCGCGCCCCTGCCAAGCCTGTGCTTTTAGAAGTGTCCGGCCTCAAGCTGCAAGTCAAGGGCGTCACGCAGGACTTGAGCAAGCCGTTTGGGCTCACGGTCGCGGCCCGCCTTAAAAGTGGGGACGGCGAGCCGGGCCAGCTTGACTACCGTGGCACGCTGGCACCCGACCCGTTGGTGGCGCAGGGCAGTGTGGTGTTGACGCAGATCCCCGTTCAAGCGTTCGAGCCCTATTTTGCCGACGCCCTCAACATTGAGCTGCTGCGCGCCGATGCCGGTTTCAAAGGCGATGTGCGCTTTGCCAGCGGGGCAGCAGGCCCGTCCATCAAGCTCTCGGGCGACGCCGTGCTGGATGAGTTCCGCGCCAACAGCGTGGCCCTGTCGGGTGCGCCCCGGCCACCGGCCAGCGTGGGCGAGGTGCCTGCCGGTGATCTCAAAATCAGCGAAGAGCTCCTGAGCTGGAAGACGCTGAACGTGCGCGGCCTGGCCCTGGCGATGGCACCCGGCACGGCGACCACCGTGGCAGTTCGTGAAACCGCGCTGGCGGATTTCTTTGCCCGCGTGCTGATCAACGAGACCGGGCGCATCAACCTTCAGGACGTGATGAAGAACGCTGGTGCAGCCGGTGGCGACGCGGCAGGTGCCAGCAAGGCCGACCCCGGCAAGTCGCCCCCCCTTAAATCAGGTGCTACATCAGATGCTACAACTTCAGTAGCTTCTCAAGCAGTTCCCACGGGGGCTGCAGGCCAAAATAGTGCATCAACCGGGCCGGATGCGGTCATCAACATCGGCCCGATCAGCCTGATCAATGGCAAGGTGTTTTTCTCGGACCACTTCGTCAGGCCCAACTACTCGGCCAACCTGAGCGAACTCACCGGCAAGCTCAGCGCGTTTTCGTCCGTGGCAACGGCAACAGCAACGGCGGCGGCCCCGGCCCCGGCTGCGGGTGGCAGTGCACCAGGCCAGGCCCAAGGCCAGATGGCTTTCCAGATGGCCGACTTGGAGCTGCGGGGCCGCGCCGAGGGCACGGCGTCGCTGGAGATTCTGGGCAAGCTCAACCCGCTGGCCACGCCACTGGCGCTGGACATCAAGGGCAAGGTGCGTGATCTGGAGTTGCCGCCGCTGTCGCCGTATTCAGTCAAGTACGCCGGCCACGGCATCGAGCGCGGCAAGCTCAGCGTGGATGTGGCCTATGTGGTGCTGCCCGACGGTCAACTCAGCGCCAGCAACAACATCATTCTGAACCAGCTGACCTTTGGCGACAAGGTCGAAGGCGCGCC
>JANOAP010000455.1:0-2388 GCA_031411175.1 Rhodoferax sp.
CCTGATGCGGGGCGACATCACGCTGCTGTACGCCGCGCCCGAGCGCGTGACCACGCCGCGCTTTTTAGGCCAACTCGATGCCCTGCACGCACGGGGAAGCTTAAGCCTGTTTGCCATTGACGAAGCCCATTGCGTGAGCCAGTGGGGCCACGACTTTCGACCCGAGTACCGCGGGCTCACCGTCTTGCACGAGCGCTACGCCGACGTGCCGCGCATTGCGCTCACCGCTACCGCCGACGCGCTGACGCGTGAGGACATCCTGGAGCGCCTGCAACTGCAGGATGCGCGTGCCTTTGTCAGCAGTTTTGACCGCCCCAACATCCGCTACACCATCGTCGAGAAGAAGGACGCAACCCAGCAACTGCTGCGTTTTATCACCCGAGAACACCTGGGCGACGCCGGCATTGTGTATTGCCAGTCCAGAAAGCGCGTGGAGGAAATCGCGCAAATTCTCTGCAATGAAGGCGTGGAAGCCCTGCCCTACCACGCCGGGCTGGACAGCAGCGTGCGCCAGGCGAACCAGGACAAGTTCTTGCGCGCTGAAGGCATCGTGATGGTGGCCACCATCGCGTTTGGCATGGGCATCGACAAGCCCGACGTGCGCTTTGTAGCGCACCTGGACATGCCCAAGAACATCGAAGGCTACTACCAGGAGACGGGCCGCGCTGGCCGCGACGGCGAGCCTGCCGACGCCTGGATGGCCTATGGCCTGCAAGACGTGGTGAACCAGCGCCGCATGATTGACGAAAGCCCCGCGGGCGAAGAGTTCAAGCAAGGCCTGCGCGGCAAGCTGGATGCGCTGCTGGGCCTGGCCGAGGCGACCGATTGCCGCCGCGTGCGGCTGCTGAAGTACTTTGGAGAAGACAGCTCACCTTGCGGTAACTGTGATAACTGCATGCAGCCACCAGCCGTCTGGGACGGCACCGACGCAGCACGCAAACTGCTCAGCACCATCTACCGCGTGCAGCAACACAGTGGCATCAGCTTTGGTGCGGGTCACATCATGGACATTCTGCGCGGCAAAACCACCGAGAAAGTCACCCAGTTTGGCCATGAGGCATTGAGCACGTTCGGCATTGGGGCAGCACTGTCTGAAGTGCAGTTGCGCGGTGTGCTGCGCCAGCTCGTGGCCATTGGCGCGGTGGCCGTGGACGCCCAGGCTTTCAATACGCTGCAACTCACCGAAGCGTCGCGCGACGTGCTCAAGGGCGAGGTGCCGGTGCGCCTGCGGGAATCTGTCTCAGGCCCTGCAGACCGCAAGGTAAAAAGAACTTCAGCGCCCGGCGCGGGAAAACACGCCTTGCCCAAAGCGGCCATTGCACTCGACGATGCAGCCCAAACGCGCTTCGTGGCGCTCAAGGAATGGCGTGCCGAAGTGGCCCGCGAACACAACCTGCCCGCCTATGTGATCTTTCACGACGCCACGCTGGCCGCCATTGCGGAGCGCGCGCCGCAGTCGCTGGGCGACCTGCAGGGCATCAGCGGTATTGGGGCCAAAAAACTGGAAGCGTATGGGGCCGAGGTGTTGCGGGTCGTCAGCAAGCCTACTGCCAGTTCGCCGCAATCACCGGGTTAAGCGCAGTCGCATAGCTGGCCGACAGTGTCGTCTGCCCCGCCGCCGGAGGCGAGAACGCCGCCATGGCACTCACCAGGTTTTGCACCTGGCTGTCCAGCAGCGTCTTGCCATCACTGGTCTTGAACTGCTCTACGTGGTACGGGTTGCCCAGGTACCAGTTGGTCAGCGTGAGCTTGTCACTGGTGCCGATGATGCTCACATCCAGGTTGTTACCGGTTTTGGCAAACCACAACTGGTTGGTGGCAATGCCGGTGTCGAACCGGGCCACGTCGGTGTTGCCGGCTGTGCTGTCGTTCTCTTGAATGGTGTCCAGACCCCACCCCCGGCCCAGCCAGTAGGTGTCATTGCCGGTGCCGCCGATCAGAATGTCAGCCCCGGCCTTGCCGTCCAGCGTGTCGTTACCAGCGTTGCCGGTGAGCGTGTTGGCCGCGCTGTTACCAGTCAGCAGGTTGGCATCTGCATTGCCCGTGGCGTTGATGGCTGTGGTCCCCGTGAGGGTCAGGTTCTCAACATTGGCCGCCAGGGCGTAGGTCACCGCGGAATTGACGAGGTCGGTGCCTTCGTTGAGATTTTCTACCACCAAATCACCCACGCTATTGACGGTGTAGGTGTCATTGCCTGCCAGGCCGGAAAGCTGGTCCGCACCGGTAGTGCCTGCCAGGGTATCGGCTGCGGCGGTGCCTGTAAAGCTGCAGCCTTGTCCAACGAGGTATGAGCCTGAAGGGGACGCGTATTTCCACCCAGAAATGAGCCCGAGGCGGCGAATTTGGGGTTGAACTGATGGCTTGATCATCCAAGGATGGTGATCGACA
>JANOAP010000456.1:0-5280 GCA_031411175.1 Rhodoferax sp.
AGCAGCTGGCCGCGCAGATTCTGTGAGGGCTATGCGGCTTTTTCGCACAAATGGCTCGGACGCGATTACAGCCGCCAATGGTTGCCCTGCATGGGCCTGTCACGCACAGGCCACACAGGACACAGCATTTGCACAACCTCCATCAGGCTCAACCACTCGGCAATGGGGTCGATCCCGGAAGCCTTGCCCAGCGGCGGCTCAAAAGGCAAGCCGGCTTCGCGCGCCAGCACTGCACTTGCGTCGGCACGGGTTCGCGCCGTTTCAGCATGTGTATCGGTGTCATCCGAGAAGTTCATGGAGCAGTTCCGGTTTGTTGAGCAGGGCAAAGTATTCACGCAACTCATCCATGCCAAGCGAATCGTGGTGTATTTTCAAGAGGGCGCGAATGTCATCCAGGTCGCGCGTTCGCGTTGCATCGTTCACAAAGCCTTGCAGCTTGAAGCCGATCAGCCTTTCGACGCTGATGATGCGCAAACGGCCCATGGGGGTCTCGCGCTCAGCAGTTCGGGCTTTTGCTGTTGGGCGGTTCTCAAAATAGACGGCAGTGCGTCTTCGCAGTGTTCATCGCATCGCCGTCAGTTAGACTGATCCAAAGGAGCACTCACTATGGCAGGCGTTTTCGGTAAAGATCCCAACATGAACAAGGCCGGCGGGCAGAAAGAGCTCGATCGAATTAGCGAGGAACGCAAGCGCAAGCTGGCGCAGGCCGCTGCCAAGTTCCGTCAAAAGAAGCCTGCAACAAGCGCCAACAAAATGGTGCCTGCGCCCAAAAAATAAGCCGGCAGTCAGCGCGGTAAAACGCTATTGATTCAATAGCTGGTCGTGCCGTTTATATAAGGGGCTACGGGCCATTTTCATTGATAACGATGGGTGAATCCAACGATCAAACCCAATCGGCCCCGCCTTTTTTATGCGTGGTTGCCAAGGCGGCAGTTAAGCTCTAATCTTGGCAGGGTCAATCCTTCTGGTCAGCATCGAGGCAAAGCAGCCATGCATAACAACATGAAAATCACCCGCGTCAGCGCCACCCCCTTGAACCTGCCCGTCTCGGTCGAGATCGGCGGGCGCACCAAGACCACCTCCCTGTCGATGTGCCTGGTCGATGTGGAGACCGACACGGGCCTCATTGGCACGGGGCTCACGGCCATTACCGAGGAAGAGGTGATTGGCAGCATCGTCAACGACATCGCCTCGCATGCACTGATCGGTGCCGACCCGCTGCGCCACGAGCAAATTTGGGATCGCCTGTACTGGCTGCTCACGCCGCGTGGCCAGTCGGGCTACGCCAGCCACGCCATGGCCGCGATCGATATTGCGCTGTGGGACATCAAGGGCCAGGCCTATGGTCAGCCTTGCTGGCGGTTGCTGGGCGGTGCGCGGGAGCAAGTGCCGGTGTACGCCACATTTGGCTTTGCTTTTTTTGACCGTGATGAATTGGCACAGGCTGCAATGGCCTGGGTGGCGCGCGGCTTCACGCGGCTGAAAATGACAGTCGGCCACCATGGGTTGCAGCGGCGCGACGAGCCCCGGCCGCTGGGCGAGGTGATTGCCGAAGACGTGGAGCGCATCCGCGCAGTGCGTGAGGTTGTAGGCCCGCAAGTGGAGATCTACATCGATGCCAATTGCAGCCTCGACTACTTTCATGCGCTGAAATTAGCGCAGCAGATCGAGCCTTTCGGCATTGCTTTTTTTGAAGAGCCCGTGACGCAAAACGACATTCCCAATATGGTGAAGCTGCGCGGAAAGACTTCCATACCCTTGGCGGCAGGGCAGAACGAGGGTCTGGCCAGCCGCTTTCGCGACATGCTGGTGGCGCAAGCGGTGGACGTGGTGCAGCCCAACGTCTGTATCACCGGCGGCTATACGCAGTGCAACCGCATAGCCGGCATGGCAGCGGCCTTCAATACACGCTTTGCCAATGGTGGCGCCTGGCCGCACCACAATATGCATTTGCACGCGGGCCTAGCCAATGGCTCCTTGGTGGAATACCACTCGGTCGCGGTGCAGTGCTGCCAGCTGGTGTATGACGGCTTGCCCGAACCGCACAATGGAGTGCTTGAATTGCCGTCCGCGCCCGGATTGGGTTTTACGCCCAACCGAGAGCGCATCGCCGAGCTCGCGAAGCGGCCCGGTTCAAGGGGGGTGGGTAAGGCCTGAGCGGTGGGCCCGTTAGAAGCTCGATAGTGCATGAGTTGATGAGTCAGGAGACAACACAATGAATTTTTTAAAATCCGCGCCCAGCCGCCGCAGTCTGTTGATGACGGCGTTGCTCTGCGCGGCAGGTGCTGTAGCCCATGGCCAAACCTCGGTTCAGGCTTACCCCGTCAAGCCCGTCCGAATTCTGGTGGGCTATCCCCCCGGTGGCGGTGTTGATGCAATGGCAAGGCTGCTTGCGCCGAATCTGTCGACCCAGTTGGGTCAGCAGGTCGTGGTTGAAAACCGAACCGGCGCCGCAGGCCTGATCGCCGGCGATGCGGCAGCCAAGGCGGTGCCCGACGGCTACACGCTGCTGCTGGGCGAGAGCGCGTTGCTGATCGCGCAGCATTTGCAGGTCAGCATGCCGTTCGACCCGATCAAGAGTTTCGTCCCGGTGGCCGGTCTGTTCAAATCGCCTCTGCTGGTGGTGGTGAACAACGACTTTCCCGCAACTACACCGAAAGAAATGATCGCCCTGCTCAAGGCCAACCCCGGCAAGTATTCGTATGCCACATCGGGCGTTGGCACCGTACAGCATCTGGCTGTTGAGATGCTCAAAGGCCAGACCGGCAGCTTCGTGGTTCATGTGCCCTACCGCGGCGCGTCGCAGATTTTGCCCGACGTGATTGGCGGGCAGATTCCCATGGGGGTGGTGAGTGCCACGGCCGGCATTGCCCAGGCGCGGGCTGGCAAGCTGCGTGCCATTGCGCTGATGAGCAAGGCCAGTCTGCCCGGCGCAGAAAACGTGCCGTCGCTGGCCGATGCGCTGCCCGGCTTTGACGTTGCCCCGCGTCTGATGTTGCTGGCACCGGCTGGAACGCCGGCTGCCGTGGTCGAGCGACTGACCGAGGCGGTGCGCGTGGTACTCAGTAATCCCGACGTCATCCGCGCAGCCGGGGTGCAGGGTGCTATTCCTGCGTTCCTTGCGCCTGCCGCGCTGGCCGCCGACTTGAACGTCGAGTCGGCAAGCTGGGCGAAGATCGTCAAGGAACAGAAGATCACTGCGCAATAAGGCAGTCAAGTCTACACAGGCAAATGCCTGGTCAACACAACTAGGAGGTGAACCCATGTCATCGCAGAACTTGCCCATCATTGGTTTGATCGTGCCGCCGCCCGCCGGTGAAGTTCCTTCTGACGCTGCAGCGCTGTACGCAGGCAGGGCTCGCTTTATCGCGCGCGGCCTGGGCATTGCATCGGTCTCGCCCACGGGCTTCAACCCGGTGATCGACACTGTGATCGCCAAGGCGCTGGAACTGCGCGATGCGGGTGCTCAGGCGATCTCGCTCATGGGAACGTCCATCAGCTTCTACCGGGGCGCTGCCTTCACCGAAGACTTGCGAGCCGCCATGCAGGAGGCCACGGGTGTGCCGTGCTCGACCATGAGCCACGCCATTATTGCTGCGCTGCGTGAGTTGGGCATGCGGCGTGTGGCCGTGGCGACGTCCTACATCGGCGAGCTCAATGACCGTTTGGTGGACTACCTCACTGTGTCAGGGTTTGAAGTCACGGCGATTGAGGGCCTGTCGATCACCGGCGTGAAGGAGGTAGGCGAAGTCACCACACAGACGCTGATTGATCTGTCCGAGACCGTGATTGCGCGGGGCCCGGCGGCCGACGGCGTGTTCATTTCGTGCGGCGGGTTGCTGACGTTGGACGCCATCAAGGCGCTGGAGGCGAAGCTGGGACTGCCGGTAACGGCCAGTTCACCTGCTGGCTTCTGGGACGTCATGCGGCTGGCGGGGCAGAACGCGGCGTCACCGGGGTCTGGTCGGCTCTTTGCGATGGCAACGCTTTGTCAGGCCAGATTAGACCCTGCATCCATCGTTTCGTGAAGTAGCGCTATTTCAACGCCCTCGTGGCACTTTTATTCGTCAAGGGACAGACACACCGGCCTTTGAAACAGCTTTTGCACCAGCGCCCTCATCCACAGGTGCGCTGGGTCTTTGTCGGTGCTGCTGTGCCAGACCATGCGTACTTCATAGGCCGGAGCTTCTGGAATCTGCCAGACCCTGAAGTCATAGCGCTGGCGCAAGTTGTTGGCATACATGGCCGGCACGATGGACAGCAAGTCCGAACTCATGGCCAGCTCTGGCAGGCCGCCAAAGTGCCGCGCCCTGAGCACGATACGGTGTTGCAGCTTCATGCGGGTCAGCATTTGCTCCACGCTGCCGTGAAAGGTGGCGGTGGGCGAGGCCACCACAAAAGCGGCTTCCGCCAGTTGCCGGGCTGTCAATGTACGGCCTGAGCGACCTGATGCTGGCCGCCAGGAGGGAGCGGCTACCGCCACATACTGCTCCTTGAACAGTAACTCAGTGCGTATGCCCAAGTGTTTGGGCTGCAAGATGCCGACGGCCAGATCGATCTCGCGGGCTTCCAGCGCGGCAGCCACCTGGTTGGCTGCGACCGAGATATTGGAAAGGCGTGCATCGGGCGCCTGCCTGCGCAGCTCTCCCGCCAGCTCGGGTAAAAACAGCATTTCGCCCAGGTCTGACAGCGACAGTTGCCAATGCATTTTGCTCAAGCCCGGGTCAAACTCTTCATGCCCGGTGACCAGGCTCTCCATGCTGGAAAGCTGTGCCATGACGGCGGGAGCCAGTTGCACGCACAGCCGGGTAGGTTTGAGGCCTGTAGGCGCGCGTACAAACAGGTCATCCTCAAAAAAATCCCGCAGGCGCGCCAGCGCATTGCTGGTGGCGGGCTGCGACAAGGCCAGCGCCTTGCCTGCCAGCGTGACAGAGCCTGTGTGGTGAATCGCCACCAGGACCCTCAATAGATTCAAGTCAAGCTGGCGAAAATTCATGCTGCGTATATAAAAAAAGCATTAGGGTTGCTGCTAATTATTCACCAAACCGATACGCCACATCCAATCTATCCATTAGGCGTATGCAGCCAGCCTGCGTAAATTACGACTATGGCTGAAAGATCATTTACCAAAGAAGTCCAATCCCTGCGCCTGGGCGATGGCGACGAGTTTCGGGGTGAAGGCATTCTGGCAGTGACCAAGGCATTGCTTCAATCAGGCGTGTCGTACGTGGCGGGCTATCAGGGTGCGCCCATTTCGCACCTGATGGATGTGCTGACCGA
>JANOAP010000457.1:0-2948 GCA_031411175.1 Rhodoferax sp.
GCTGTGCGATGGACGCCAGTGAATGCCCGGTTTGCAGCAGCTTGAGCATCTCGTCAAACAGGCGGCTCTGCGGCACATCCGCCAGCAGCTCCTGCGACTTGACCAGCGGCGCGGCGGTTTTGGCTTCCAGCTTGAAGCCCAGGCCACTGAGCTTGGCCGAGAAGCGCACCGCTCGGATGATGCGCACCGGGTCTTCGCGGTAGCGCGTGGCGGGGTCGCCAATCATGCGGATGACACGCTTCTTGGTGTCGGCAATGCCGCCGTGGTAGTCCACCACAATCTGCGCCTGCGGGTCGTAGTACATGGCGTTGATGGTGAAGTCACGGCGCACCGCGTCTTCCTCTTGCGGGCCCCAGACGTTGTCGCGCAGCACGCGGCCTGACAAATCCACGGCGTGCTTCATGCCCGCCAGCTCGTTCTTGCTGGTGCGCTCGTTACCGGCCACGGCTTCGGCGGCAGCGTTGTCCATGTAGGCGCGGAAGGTGGAGACCTCGATCACCTCATGCTCGCGCCCCCGGCCATGCACCACGTGCACGATGCGAAAGCGCCGCCCGATGATGAAGGCGCGGCGAAACAAGCCCTTGACCTGCTCGGGCGTGGCATTGGTGGCCACGTCAAAGTCTTTGGGGGCCAGGCCCACCATCAGGTCACGCACCGCGCCACCGACGATATAGGCTTCAAAGCCCGCATCCTTGAGCGTGCGCACCACAGACAGCGCGCGGTCATCCACCAGCTTGGGGTCAATGCCGTGAACCGCAACGCCCACTTCTTCGCGTTTGCCAAACTTGGGCTTTTTGGCGATACCAGACGTCAGGGACGTTTTGCCCAGCAGTTTGTCGATGAATTTTTTAATCATTAGGGGAGTCTTTACGGAACAGATCAAGTATGCGCCATCCGCGCTCAGTCGCAATGGCACGCAGGCGGTCGTCAGGGTTGGTGGCCACGGGGTGTGTGACCTTTTCCATGAGGGTCAGATCGTTGATGGAATCGGTGTAGAACGTGGTCTCAATGTCAGCCCAGCCCAGCCCGTGCTGTGCCAGCCATTGCTCCATCCGCGTCACCTTGCCTTCGCGGGCAGACGGCACACCCCTGATCTCACCGGTGATCCAGCCACTGCCGCCGGGCGCATCGTCGCGCTCCAGCTCGACCGCAATCAGTTCTGTCACGCCAAACGCATCGGCAATCGGACGCGTGACGAACTCATTGGTGGCAGTGATAATGAGCACCGTGTCACCGGCATCCTTATGCGCCCGCACCAGGGATATCGCCTCTTTTGTGATGACTGGTTCGATGAAAGCCCTCATGAAACGGGCATGAGCAGCTATTGAATTAGTAGCGCCCTGTTGCCGGATGGCATCGGTGGCGAAACGCACGTAGTCATGAATATCGAGCGTGCCGGCCTTGTAGTACGCAAAAAACTCGTCATTGCGCTTGGCGAATTCCACAGGGTCGGTCCAGCCTATCGTGGTGGTGAAGACGCCCCAGGAATAGTCGGAATCGATAGGGATCAGGGTGTGGTCCAGATCAAAAAGGGCCAGCTTCATCACTCAGACGTTCTCCAGCATGGACTTGATGAGCGGTATGGTGACCGCCCGCTTGGTCTGCAAGGCATAGCCGTCAATCAGGTCCAGCAGCTCCATCAGGCTGCCCAGATCGCGGCTAAAGCGGGTCAGCATGAAATCCATCACCTCATCGCCCAGAAACACGCCGCGCGCATCAGCCGCCTGACGCAGCACCGCACGCCGCTCGGGCTCGCTGAGCACTTGCAGGCCAAACACATGGCCCCAGCCCAGGCGCGTGCGAAGGTCATCGCGCAGCTTGAGGTCCGCCGGCGGCAGGGCACCTGCCCCCAGCACCCAGCGCTGCAGGGTCTGCGCGTTCACAAACCAGTTGAAGGCCGCGTGCTGCTGCACGGCCGTGTACATGTGGGCATCATCCAGCAGCACGGCCGCCCAGGCCTCGTTGAATTCTGGTGGCTCCAGCATCGAGGCGTCCAGCCAGCCCACGATGGCCCCCTGCTCGCGCAGGGCTTCACGCACCGCCTTGAGCAGATGGGTTTTGCCACTGCCGCTGTTGCCCCACACGTAGGTGGGCACGGGCGAGCGGGTGTTGGCACTGGATTGCGTGCCCACCCACAACGCCAGGTGCTTGACCACAGCATCATTGGGCCCCGCGAAAAAACTCGCCAGCGTGGGCCCCGTGGCTAGGCCAATGTCGAGTGCAATCTGCTTCATGAGGCGCGCCAGTTACCCGGTGTAAAGCTTGCTGGTCAGGTAACCGGCCTGCAAGCGGCGAATGGCCACCAGCAGCACGGCGCTGGCGGGCAATGCCACCAGCACACCGACGAAGCCAAACACCTGACCAAATGCCAGCAGCGCAAAGATAACGGCCAGCGGGTGCAGGCCGATGCGCTGGCCCACCAGGCGCGGTGTCAGTACAAAGCCCTCAAGCACCTGGCCCAGCCCGTACACCACGGCCACCATCACAAGCGCCTTGAGAGACGCAAATTGCAGCGCGCCAGCCAATACAGCCAGCAACAGCCCAATGCCAAAGCCAAGGTATGGAACGAACATGGCCAGGCCGGTAAACACCCCAATGGGCAGGGCCAGATCAAGCCCGAACAGGGCCAGCCCCACCGCATAAAAGACGGCCATCGCCAGCATGACGAGCAATTGCCCCCGCAGGTACTGGCCCAGCACCGAATCGGCCTCGCCGGTAAAGCTGTCGAACCCGGCGCGCAGGCGCAAGGGCACCAGCGTCACCAGGCGTTCCACAAACTTGTCCCAATCCATCAGCAGGTAAAACAGCGCCACCGGAATCAGCACGCCATTGCCAATCAAAGTCAACGCCACGCTGCCGCCGAGCTTCAGCGATGACATCAGCGAACCAAAGGCGTCTTCAAAATTGGCGTTGAGGTACTTGAGCACAAAGGCCTTGATGCTGGCCAC
>JANOAP010000458.1:0-4678 GCA_031411175.1 Rhodoferax sp.
CTGATCCCGCTGTTCCTGCTGATCTTCGGTGTGTCCGAGGTCAACAAGGTAGCCATCGCGGCCTTTGGTGCCATGCTGATCGTGATCTTCAACAGCGCCTACGGGGTCATCAATGCCCGCAAGCAGCGGGTCATGGCGGCCAAGGTGATGGGGGCAACACGCTGGCAAATTTTCAAGGACGTATTGATCTGGGAAAGCCTGCAACCCAGCTTTGTGGGCCTGCGTTCCGCCGTGTCGATGGCGCTGGTGATTGTGATCGTGGCCGAGATGTTCATCGGTTCTGACAGTGGCCTGGGCCACCGCATCATCGACGCGCAACAGGTGCTCAACGTCAAGAGCATGTATGCGGCCATTCTGGCAGCCGGTGCTTTGGGCTACGCACTGAATATTCTTTTCCTGATCGCTGAACGCCGCATCGTTCACTGGAGTGGGAGATGACCCCCACGCTTGTCACTACGTGTACTGCGCTGCCCCCCGAGGGGGCCAAGGCCTCCTTGGGGCGGCCCTACGGAGACCTTATATGACCGAAGTTTTGAATGCCCCGGTGTTCGCCGACGTGCCCGTGCCGCCGTTCCGGCCTGGCCCGGCGGGCACGCACATCACCATTCGTGGCTTGACCAAATATTTTGCGGGCTGGCCGCTGTATGAGAACTTTGACCTGGACATTCCCAAACACAAAATTGTGTCGGTGTTTGGCCCCAATGGCTGCGGAAAAAGCACACTTATCAACATGATTGCCGGGCTGGTGCCCATCGACAGCGGCCAGATCCTGTTCGACGGCAAAAGCCTCAAGGACACCAAGATTGGCTACGTGTTCCAGAACTACCGCGAGGCCATGTTCCCGTGGATGCGCACCATCGACAACATTGCCTACCCGCTCAAGCTCGAGGGCAAAAGCAAAGCCGAGGTAGACCGCCGCATGGCCGAGCTGGTGGCCTCGTTTGACGTGAAGTTTGACCTGAACCGTTACCCCTACGAGCTCTCGGGCGGGCAGCAACAAACAGCCTCCATCATGCGGGCACTCGCGCCGAACCCTGAGGTGCTGTTCCTGGACGAACCGTTCTCGGCACTCGACTTCGAGATGACCATGTTTATCAAGGAAAAGCTGCAGGAGGTTTTCATCCAGACCGGCACCACCATGTTGCTGGTATCGCACGACCTGGAGGAGGCGGTGTACCTGGCCGACCAGGTACTGTTGTTGACCAAGCGGCCCACCAAGGTGGCCGAGATACTGCCTTACGACGACCCGCGCCCACGCACGCTGGACACCCTGTCCGAGCCGAGTTTTATTGCCACCCGCAAACGCAGCCTGGAGATCTTCCAGCGGGAGGTACGCCGATGACGGATGCCGAGGTTCTGGCCTACGTCAAAGCCAGCGCCGCCCTGCAAGGTCTGCCGCTGGACGAGGCCCGCGCCCAGGCCGTGGCGGTGCACCTGGCGCGCACCGCCCACCTGGCGCAGCTACTGGACGACGCGCCTCTATCGGCTGAAGACGAATTGGCCGAAATCTACAGCCCTTTGGCCTTCCCACCCATGCAGGACAAGCTATGAAAAATATAGCGTTTGAAAATCATATTTTGAGAGGTTGGCATGAATGGGCTTGAGCTGGCGCGTGCCATTGCCACCGGGGAACGTAGCGCACGTGAGGTGCTGGAAACCCATATCGCCCGCATCGAGGCCACGGACGGCCAGGTCAACGCCTTCACCGGCAAAAGTTACCCGCGTGCCCGCCAGGAGGCCGACGCCGTGGATGCCCAGCGCGCGCGGGGCGACACCCCGCCACCGCTGGCCGGTGTGCCGTATGCGGTGAAGAACCTGTTTGATGTGGCGGACGAGGTCACGCTGGCCGGCTCCAAAATCAACCGCAGCCACCCACCCGCCGCACAGGATGCCTTTCTGGTCACCCAGATGAAGGCCGCTGGTGCGGTGCTGGTGGGTTCGCTCAACATGGACGAATACGCCTATGGCTTCACGACTGAGAACACCCACTACGGCCCCTGCCACAACCCGCATGACCTGACCCGCA
This sequence comes from Rhodoferax sp., assembly GCA_031411175.1. Lineage (GTDB taxonomy): Bacteria > Pseudomonadota > Gammaproteobacteria > Burkholderiales > Burkholderiaceae_C > JANYCG01. The sequence continues at coordinate 2,027 of JANOAP010000458.1, forward strand.
GCGCCGGGGGGTCGTCCGGCGGCTCGGGTGCGGCGGTGGCCGCAGGGCAGGTGCCTCTCACCCTGGGGTCGGATACCAATGGCTCCATCCGTGTGCCTTCGTCCCTGTGTGGTGTGTGGGGCCTCAAGCCCACCTTTGGCCGCCTGTCGCGCCGCGGCAGTTACCCGTTTGTGCACAGCATTGACCACCTGGGGCCGTTTGCCGATTCGCTGGAAAGTCTGGCGCTGGCTTACGACGTATTGCAAAGCCCCGACCCGCTGGACCCCGGCTGCCATGCGCTGCGTGTGCAACCCGTGAGCAGCAGCCTGGGGCAGGGCATTGCGGGCCTGCGGGTGGGTTTGCTGGGGGGCTACTTTCATGAACACGCCACGCCGCCAGCCCGCGAAGTGGTCATGCTGGCAGCCAAAACCCTGGGTGCCACCGACCTGGTGGAGTGGCCCGACCCGGCATTGGGCCGGGCTGCGGCCTTCATCACCTCGGCCAGTGAAGGCGGCAGTCTGCACCTGGCTGACTTGCGTACCCGGCCCCAAGACTTTGAGCCGCTGTCGGTAGACCGGTTTATGTCGGGCCTGCTGCAACCGGTGGCCTGGTACCTGCGCGCCCAGCGCTTTCGCCGGGTCTACCGCGACCGCGTGATTGCGCTGTTTCAGCACTGGGATGTGTTGCTGGCACCGGCCACGCCGGTCAGTGCACCAGTCATTGGCACCGAGTGGCTGGACATCAACGGCACACAGCAACCCTGTCGCCCGTCGCTGGGCTTGTTGACGCAGCCCATCTCGTTTGCCGGTTGCCCCGTGGTGGCCGCACCGATGTGGCCCACCAGCACCGGCGGGCTGCCCATTGCGGTGCAGGTCATTGCTGCCCCGTGGCGTGAAGACCTGGCCTTACGTGCCGCGCTGGTGTTGCAGAACGCCGGTGTGGCGCACCTTAAACCTACGCTGATTTGAAAATCATGGACATCAATCTTTCCGATGTTCTGGCAGAAGTCGCATTGCAATGTGCACGCTACGAGCAGGCCCTGGTCAGCAACGACGTGGCCGTGCTTGATGAACTGTTCTGGCGCAGCCCACTCACCCTGCGCTACGGTGCCACTGAAAACCTTTATGGCTACGACGAGATTGCGGCCTTTCGTTCGGCCCGCCCGGCGCAGGGGCTGGCGCGTGTGGTGCTCAAAAACGTCATCACCACCTACGGGCAGGACTTTGCCACTGCCAACGTGGAGTTCCAGCGCGAAGGCAGCAGCAAGACAGGCCGCCAGAGCCAGACCTGGGTGCGCACCCCCGAGGGCTGGCGCGTGGTGGCGGCGCATGTGAGCCTGTTGGGAAATTAGCCCGGCACAGTTTTTGCACACCATCTTGTATCCAAGAAAGAACATCTTTTTGCACCAACTTGGAGCGACCCCTTCGATTACTGCCCTTCATGGGCAAACACCCTGGAGAACACTATGAACTTGAACACACCCAACCGTCGCGAGTCCCTCAAATCTCTGGCCGCCCTCACGGCGGCAAGCACGCTGGGGGGCTGGAGCGCTTTGGCGCAGGCCCAAAAACCCATGACCATCGGCGTGATCTACGTCGGCCCGCGCGACGACTACGGCTACAACCAGGCGCAAGCCCAGGCCGCCGCAGAAATCAAGAAGATGCCCGGCATGAAAGTGGTCGAAGAAGAAAACGTGCCCGAGACCGCGGCCGTGCAAAAAACCATGACCGGCATGATTGCGCAGGACGGTGCCTCGCTGCTGTTCCCTACCTCTTTTGGCTATTTCGACCCGCACATGCTGGCCGTGGCTGCCAAGTACCCCGATGCCCGTTTTGCCCATTGCGGTGGCATGTGGACCGAAGGCAAACACCCCAAAAACACCGCCAGCTACTTTGGCTACATTGACGAGTGCCAGTACCTCAATGGCGTGATTGCCGGGCACATGAGCAAAAGCGGCAAGATTGGTTTTGTGGCGGCCAAACCCATCCCGCAAGTGCTGCGCAACATCAACGCGTATCTGATGGGTGCACGCTCGGTCAAGCCGTCCATCACCTGCAATGTGATCTTCACCGGTGACTGGTCCATGGCCGTCAAGGAAGCCGAGGCCACCAACAGCCTGGCCGACCAGGGTTGTGATGTGTTCACCATGCACGTGGACGGCCCCAAGGTGATTGTGGAGACCGCTGCCAAACGCGGCAAGATGGTCTGCGGCTACCACGCCAGCCAGGCCAAGCTGGCACCCAATGCGTACCTGACCGGTGCCGAGTGGAACTGGCTCACGGCCTACACCACCTTCATTGACGCAGCCAAAAGCGGCAAGCCGCATCCCAACTTCATTCGTGGTGGCCTCAAAGAAGGTTACGTGAAGATGTCCGCCTACGGCCCCATGGTGACTGATGCCGCCAAGAAGGACGCGGATGGCATCAAGGCCAAGATGATTGCGGGTACGTTTGACATCTTCAAAGGCCCGCTCAAGGACAACAAGGGCAAGGAAGTCATCCCGGCCGGCAAGTCACTCAAGCAGACCGACATGACGCTTGAGGGTATGAACTACCTCGTTGAAGGGGTTATAGGCTCCATCTAACCGGGGCTCGTTTCCGTTCGCCCTGAGCCTGTCGAAGGGCCCTTCGACAGGCTCAGGGCGAACGGAATCCAAACCGCTCAACACAAAAC
>JANOAP010000459.1:0-5017 GCA_031411175.1 Rhodoferax sp.
GACCTGGCCGGGTCGGTACCAGCATGCGGCCGCCCTTGATCTCTATGCGTTCGTTGAACAGCGGCTCCAGCCACTCAAAGTGCTCCACCCAGGGCTCTGTGGGATAGGCAGCCGCAAGGTGGACATGCAATTCCATCGCAAAATGCGGTGCCAGCATCAGGCCTGCGTGCTCGGCCTGGCCAGCTATTTTCAGGAAAGGCGTGATGCCGCCCACACGCGGTGCGTCAGGCATCAGGTAATCGGCGGCGCGATGGCGTATCAGGTCGCTGTGTTCTGCGGCACTGGTCAGCATTTCTCCGGTAGCTATCGGCGTGTCAAACTGCATGGCCAACGCGGCATGGCCTTCGTGGTCATACGCGTCCTGCGGCTCCTCGATCCACACCAGGTTGAACTGCTCGAAGATGCGGCAAATGCGCTGGGCGGTGGGCCGGTCCCACTGCTGGTTGGCATCGACCATGAGGGGCACGGCATCGCCCAGGTGTTTGCGCACGGCCGTCACACGGGCAATGTCCAGCGCGCCATCGGGCTGGCCCACCTTGAGCTTGATGCCGCCAATGCCACGCGCAATGGAGGCAGAGGCGTTGACCATCAGTTGATCAATCGGTGTGTGCAAAAAGCCACCCGAGGTGTTGTAGCAGCGCACCGAGTCGCGGTACGCGCCCAGCAGCTTGGCCAGTGACAGGTTGGCACGCTTGGCTTTCAGGTCCCACAGGGCCACGTCAAACGCGCCAATGGCCTGCGTGGCCATGCCGCTGCGCCCGACCGAGGCACCTGCCCAGCAGAGCTTGTCCCACAGTTTGCCAATGTCGCTGGGGTCTTCACCCAGCAGCACCGGTGCAAGTTCTCTGGCATGGGCAAACTGGCCTGGGCCACCGGCGCGTTTGGAGTAGCTGAAGCCCAGGCCCTGGTGGCCGCCTTCGGTTTCAATCTCGGCAAACAGGATGACAATTTCGGTCATGGGCTTCTGGCGGCCCGTGAGCACTTTGGCGTCGCTGATGGGGTTGGCCAGAGGCAGGTAACACGAGGAGACACGGACGGACGTGATGCGGTCAGCACAAGAAGTGGACATAGGAGGTGGGAGCGAAGGAAGTCCTCATGAGCACTTCGACAGGCTCAGGGCGAACGGGGGGTTACAAAAATGTAGGGCGCAACAACACAAGGGGTCGAGGGCTGTCAAGCTGCCCCGCGCAGTGCCTCAAAGCGCTTGCCAAATTCCTGCCGGAGCTGTTTGCGCACTTCGGCTGCGGCATGGCGGCGCTGCTCATCGGGCGTGCCGGCTTGCAGCATCGGCACAGCCACCGGCTTGCGGTCGTCGTCCACCGCCACCATGGTGAAAAAACAGCTGTTGGCATGCCGCAGGGCCTGGGTGCGGATGTTCTCGGCCAGCACCTTGATGCCGACTTCCATTGACGAGGTGCCCGTGTGATTCACCGCCGCCATGAAGGTGACCAGCTCACCCACATGAATGGGCTGGAGAAACATCACCTGGTCTACCGACAGCGTCACAACGTAACGGCCTGCATAGCGGCTGGCACAGGCGTAGGCCACCTGGTCCAGAAACTTGAGGATGCTGCCGCCGTGCACATTGCCTGCAAAGTTGGCCATGTCCGGTGTCATCAGCACCGTCATGGTGAGTTGGTGGGGCGGCAGATTCATCGCGGGTTCAATCCGGTTCAATGCGGTCTATTCAACCTTGATGCCGGCGGTCTTGATCACCTTGGTCCAACGCGTCAACTCACTTGCCACGAAGGCAGAGTAGGCTTTGGCGCCGGCGGCTGGCACCACAAACCCCTGTGATTCCAGGCGCTGCTTGAAGGCGGGCGATTGCAGCACCTGCACCATGGCGGCGTCCAGTTTGTCAACGATGGGCTGGGGCGTGCCCTTGGGGACGGACATGCCAGACCACGACAGTGCTTCAAACCCTTTGAAGCCGGACTCGGCAATAGTAGGCACATCAGGGTACAGCGGGTTGCGCTGGGCACTGGACACGGCCAGGGCACGCAGCTTGCCCGCCTTGACGTGCTGCAAGGCCACGTCCTGGTTGATGAACATCAGCTTGATGGTGCCACCCAAGGCGTCCGTCATCATGGGGCCACCCCCTCGGTAAGGAATACCCAGCAGGAAGAGGCCCGCCGTTTGCTTGAACAGCTCCATGGCCATGTGGCCTGAAGCGGCTGGCGTGTAGCCGTAGTCCAGCTTGCCGGGGTTGGCCTTGGCATAGTCCACCAGCTCCTTGACCGTTTTAAACGGCGTACTGGGGTGCACCACCAGCACATTGGGGCCCGAATGCACTTGCGAGATGTGAACGAAGTCGGTCAGCGAGTTGTACTTGAGGTTGGGGTCCAGCCCATGCGCCACGGCGTTTTGGCCCACGCCGGTTTGCACCAGCGTGTAGCCGTCAGGCGTGGTCTTGGCACCTCTTTCGGTGCCAATGACACCGCCCGCACCCCCCACGTTTTCAACGATGAAGGGCTGCTTGAGGATCTTGCCGAGTTCTTCGGCGACAAGACGCCCCATCACGTCGCTGGTGCCACCGGCCGGGAACGGCACGATGATCTTCACGGGCTTGCTGGGGTAATCAGACTGGGCCAGGGCAGTGCCACCAGATGCTACTAAAAAAATAGCTGCTTGAGCAATGGCAATAAGGGCTAGACGCTTATTTTGCATAAATTTCTCCTGATATTTTGATGATTGAAGCATAACTGGGTCAGATCGCGCTACGGCTTGGTGGTCTCAGCGGTCCATCGCAGGCCGCTTGGGGTCGAACTTCCAGTTGGGTATCAAGTACTGCATGGCGGTGGCGTCGTCGCGCGAGCCCAGGCCGTGCTGCTTGTAGAGCAGGTGGGCTTTTTCTACCTCGGCCATGTCCAGCTCCACACCCAGCCCCGGCTTCTTGGGCACTTGCACGTGACCGTCCACAATTTGCAGCGGGTCTTTGGTGAGGCGCTGGCCGTCTTGCCAGATCCAGTGGGTGTCAATGGCGGTCACACGGCCCGGCGCGGCGGCACCCACGTGGGTGAACATGGCCAAGGACACGTCGAAATGGTTGTTGGAATGGCTGCCCCAGGTCAGGCCCCAGTCGCGACAGGTTTGCGCCACGCGCACCGAACCCGCCATGGTCCAGAAATGCGGGTCGGCCAGCGGTATGTCCACAGATTGCAGCGAGAGCGCGTGGGTCAGTTGCCGCCAGTCGGTGGCGATCATGTTGGTCGCTGTAGGCAGGCCGGTGGCGCGGCGAAACTCGGCCATCACCTCACGGCCCGAGAACACCCCTTCGGCACCACAGGGGTCTTCGGCATAGGCCACCACGCCGCGCAGGTCGCGCATCAGCGCAATCGCATCCTTGAGCAGCCAGCCTCCATTAGGGTCCAGCGTGACACGGGCTTGAGGGAAACGTTCATGCAAGGCCGTGACCGCCTCAATTTCTTCAGCACCACGCAGCACGCCGCCCTTGAGCTTGAAGTCGTTGAAGCCATACTTTGCGCGCGCGGCTTCGGCTTGCCGCACGATGGCCTCGGGCGTCAACGCCACTTCATGGCGCAGGCGGAACCAGTCGTTGGCCGCGCCGGGGTCACTCACGTAGTCCAGGTCGGTCTTGTTGCGGTCACCCACATAAAACAGGTAGCCCAGCATCTCCACCGCGTCACGCTGCTGGCCTTCGCCTAGCAGGGCTGCCACGGGCACGTCGAGGTGCTGGCCCAGGAGGTCGAGCAAGGCCGACTCGATGGCGGTTACTGCGTGAATGGTGGTGCGCAAGTCAAACGTCTGCTGGCCGCGCCCGCCGCTGTCGCGGTCGGCAAACTGCTTTTGCACCTGCTGCAGGATGCGCTGGTGCGCCCCAATGGGCTGGCCCACCACCAGGGCGCGGGCATCGTCCAGCGTCTGGCGAATTTTTTCTCCGCCAGGCACTTCGCCCACACCCGTGCGGCCAGCGTTATCAGTCAGGATCAGGATGTTGCGGGTGAAGAACGGGCCGTGTGCGCCGCTGAGGTTCAGCAGCATGCTGTCGCGCCCGGCAACGGGGATCACGCGCAGGTCGGCGATCAGGGGAGTGGAATGGGTTGGCATGGCAGTCCTGGTTGGTCTTGCTTGTCTACTGATTTTTTACTGAGGGCCGAGCTTCTTGATGAGTGCGTTCAACTCTTCCATCTCGGCGGGCTTCAGGTCGGTCAAAGGCGCGCGCACAGGGCCGCCATCATGGCCGACCAACTTGGCACCCGCCTTGATGATACTCACGCCATAGCCTTCCACGCGGTTGCGGATGTCCAGGTAAGGCATGAAGAAGTCTTTGAGCAGCTTATGCTGCGTGGGCAGGTCATCCGCCGCCACGGCTTTGTAGAAGTCCATGGCGGTCTTGGGGATGAAGTTGAACACCGCCGACGAATACACCGGTGTGCCCAGCGCCTTGTAGGCTGCGGCATACACCTCGGCGGTCGGCAGGCCACCCAGGTAGGCAAAGCGGTCACCCATGGCCATGAAGATGGAGGACATGGTTTCGATATTGCCCACGCCGTCTTTAAAGCCGATCAGGTTGGGGCAGCGGTCCGCCAGGATGCGCAGCGACTTCGGGGTGAGCTTGGTGCGGTCACGGTTGTAGACGATGACGCCGAACTTCACGCTGTTGCAGACCGCCGCCACGTGCTCGATCAGTCCTTCCTGGCCGGCTTCGGTGAGGTAGTGCGGCAGCAGCAGAATGCCGTGGGTACCCAGGCGTTCGGCTTCCTGCGCGTGGGCGATGGCTGTGCGGGTGGGGCCACCGGCACCGGCAATGATGGGTACCTTGCCGCGGCAGGTATCTACCGCGGTCTTGATGACGGCAGCGTACTCGGCCCCGGCCAGGGAGAAGTATTCACCCGTGCCACCCGCTGCAAACAGCGCGCTGGCACCGTAGGGGGCCAGCCACTCCAGGCGTTCGATGTAGGTCTTGGGGCGGAATTCACCCTGCTCGTCAAAGTCGGTGATGGGGAAGGACAGCAGGCCGGAGCCCATGATGGTTTTGAGGTCTTGAGGGGTCATG
>JANOAP010000460.1:0-1734 GCA_031411175.1 Rhodoferax sp.
GAAGCCAAGATTGTTCGCAGCCAGATTCTGGCCGGTGAGCCCCGCATTGATGGCCGCGACACACGCACCGTGCGCGCCATTGAAATTCGCAACAGCGTGCTGCCCCGCACCCATGGCTCTGCCCTGTTCACCCGTGGTGAAACGCAGGCGCTGGTGGTGACGACCCTCGGTACCGAGCGTGACGCCCAGCGCATTGACGCGCTCAGCGGTGACTACGAAGACCGCTTCATGCTGCACTACAACATGCCTCCGTTCGCCACCGGCGAAACCGGTCGCGTGGGTACGCCAAAACGCCGTGAAATCGGCCACGGCCGTCTGGCCAAGCGTGCGTTGATTGCGTGCCTGCCCAGCAAGGAAGAGTTTCCGTACACCATGCGCGTGGTGTCTGAAATCACCGAGTCCAATGGCTCATCTTCCATGGCTTCAGTCTGCGGCGGTTGCCTCAGCCTGATGGACGCAGGCGTGCCCATGAAGGCCCACGTGGCGGGTATCGCCATGGGCCTGATCAAGGACGAAGGCCGCTTTGCCGTGCTGACCGACATTCTGGGTGATGAAGATCATCTGGGCGACATGGACTTCAAGGTGGCTGGCACCACCAACGGCATTACGGCCTTGCAGATGGACATCAAAATCCAGGGCATCACCAAGGAAATCATGCAGGTCGCACTGGCGCAAGCCAAGGAAGCACGCATGCACATTCTGGGCAAGATGCAAGAAGCCATGGCTGAAGCCAAGACCGAAGTGTCCAACTTCGCTCCGCGTCTGTTCACGATGAAGATCAATCCGGACAAAATCCGTGACGTAATCGGCAAGGGCGGCTCCGTGATTCGTGCGCTGACCGAAGAAACCGGCACGCAGATCAACATTGACGAAGACGGCACCATCACCATCGCCTCGGCTGACCCCGAGAAAGCCGAGATGGCCAAGCGCCGCATTGAGCAGATCACCGCTGAAGTTGAAATCGGCAAGGTCTACGAAGGCCCGATCACCAAGATTCTGGACTTCGGTGCCTTGGTCAACCTGTTGCCTGGCAAGGATGGCTTGCTGCACATCAGCCAGATCGCCCACGAGCGCGTCGAGAAAGTTTCCGACTACTTGACCGAAGGCCAGATCATCAAGGTCAAGGTCATGGAAACCGACGAAAAAGGCCGTATCAAGCTGTCGATGAAGGCTTTGCTGGATCGCCCGGCGCAGCCATCCAATCACGGTGGTGACCACGCGTAGTTGTCTGCCATGAACGCCATTGAAATCACCTCTTTTGGCGCGCCAGACGTTCTGCGTCTGGGCACCCGCCCGTTGCCGGTTGCGGCTGCGGGCGAGTTGCTGATTCGCGTGCATGCCAGCGGCGTGAACCGCCCTGATGTGTTGCAGCGCACCGGCAACTACCCGGTGCCGCCAGGTGCCAGCGATATTCCCGGCCTTGAAGTGGCTGGTGTGATCGAGAGCGGTGACGCGCAGGCCATGGCCAGCGCCGGGTTCAAGGTCGGTGACCGTGTTTGTGCACTGGTGGCGGGTGGCGGTTATGCCGAGTTGTGTGTGGCACCTGTGGCCCAATGCCTGCCGGTTCCGAAAGGGATGAGCGACGTTGAGGCGGCGTCATTACCAGAGACATTCTTCACCGTGTGGAGCAATGTGTTTGACCGTGCGCGCCTGCAAAAAGGCGAAACCTTGTTGATTCAGGGCGGCACCAGCGGCATTGGCGTGACTGCCATTGCGCTGGCCAAAGCGCTGAGC